>CAZVGY010000024.1:0-40428 GCA_964627015.1 uncultured Desulfobacteraceae bacterium | reverse complement strand
AGGAACTCCCGCACCTGGTTGGAGTGGGCCAGACCGCGCGACTTCAGGACATACATCAAGGCGTTGCGCTCGCCGCTGACCTCCACATCACGCAGCATCAGCCAGGTGTCGGCCAGCGAGGAGATCTCTGTCTCGGAAGATTCCAGGGGCCGGCCGCCGATCGTCAGGCTGGTGAAAATGGTGGTGATCTGGTCGGTTTTCAGGTAATCCGCCAGGCGCACCAGCATGGCTTTTGCCTCGGCTGAACGGCCGGTAAGACCGAAAGCGGTAATCGGGTCCAGGACGACCGCCTGAGGCCTGAACTCGCGAACGCCCGTGATGATCATCGCCAGGTGCATCTCCAGGCCTTGGAGCGTTGAACGGGTGGTGTGAAACCGGAGCAATCCCCGGTCCACCCACTGCGCAAGGTCCAGGCCCACGGAACGTATGTTGCGGATGATCTGTTCCCGGGATTCCTCGAAGCAGAAATAGAGGACCCGTTCCTGGCGGCGACAGCAGGCATCCGCAAAGCTCGCAGCGATGGTCGTCTTGCCCGTGCCCGCCGTGCCGGAGATCAGCACCGTGCTGCCGCGATAGTATCCCTGTTCCCCCAGCATCGCATCCAGCCCGGCAATACCCGTAGGAACCCGGTCGGTGCTGGCCGGGTGGTCCAGTCCCAGCGAGGTGATGGGCATCACCGAGATCCCCTTCTCATCGATGAGGAAGGGATAGGCGTTGGTGCCGTGCATGGAGCCGCGGTACTTGAGGACACGAACCCTCCGGGTAGAAATATCGTTTTCCAGGCGATGATCGAGCACGATGACGCAATCGGAGACATACTCTTCGAGCCCCTGGCGTGTCAGCGTGGTTTCGCCCTGCTCTCCGGTGATGATGGCGGTTACTCCTTTCTCCTTGAGCCAGCGAAACAGGCGCCTTAGTTCGGCGCGTACGATAAACGGACTGGGCAGGGTGCTAAAGAGCGACTCGATCGTGTCCAGCACCACGCGCCTCGCGCCGATGCTATCAATCGCGAGCCCCAGACGAACGAAAAGGCCTTCCAGGTTATACTCGCCCGCCTCCTCGATCTCCGATCGATCGATATGAATGTAATCGATCACCAGGCGCTTTTGGGCCACCAGTCGGTCCAGATCATGGCCAAGGGAGGCCATGTTTGCGGCCAGATCTTCGGGGCTTTCTTCGAAGGTCACATAGACGCCCTTCTCCTTGAACTGCCCAGCGCCGTGGACCACGAACTCCATGGACAGGAGCGTCTTGCCGCACCCGGGGCCCCCGCACACCAGTGTAGGCCGTCCCCTGGGCAACCCCCCGCCGGTAATCTCGTCAAGCCCCTGGATGCCGGTAGGGCACTTTTCAATACTTCTTGCCATAATCCTCCTCCTGTCTTGTTGATTCGACTGCCAAAAGATCCCGAATACGCTGGATCAACGGGTACATATCGAGAGTCTTTGCCATATAGCCGTCCGCTCCGGCCGCCAGGACCCGGTTCTTGTTCGCATCGCTGTTATGGCCTGTGAGGGCGAGTATTTTGATGTGAGCGGTATCCGGGTTTTGTTTTATCTGCCGGCAGACCTCAACCCCGTTCATATCCGGCAGTTTCAGGTCCAGAACCACAAGGCCGGGTTTGAATTTAAAAACCTTGGCTCCGGCCTCGAAGCCGTTTGCCGCCGTCTCTGTTGCATATTTATGGGCTTGCAGCGTCTTGGCAAGTAACTTCCGGATCTGGGGATCATCATCAACGATGAGAATTTTTTTTCTTGAGGAATGGTTATGAGCCAGGGGATACATCCCCTTTTCAAGGATAAAGGACTCCAGGTCTTTTTTTAAGATCCGGTAGTGTCCGCCGGGTGTGCGCGAAGCCCTGATTTCACCTGATTTGACCCGCCGAAAAAGTGTCCCCCGGCTGACACCGCAGTACCTGGCAGCCTGCCCCACGGTAACCATATCTTCAGTCATTTTTCCTAATCCTTTTGAAAGCAAAACCAAACGATTAAAACGATTAACACGATTAACACGATTAACACGATTAACACAATTAAAAACAAAAGGAAGCAGTCTGTCAAGAAAAAATACCTGAAAAAGGCATTTTCTTAAAATCTATAAAATATAAAGTGAACTGAAAGTCCTGCGGCAAGGTGGGCGCGGTTCTTTTCGAATTATCCCAAGCTACTTGATGCTGCCCATGACTGGGGTCTGGGTAGCCAGATCCGATCCCATGATCGATTGCGGTGGGTGGTCTATTTCCCCTCCTCGGACCCATATTTCAGCGGATAAACCGCCAGTAAACATCTTCTCTTGATTCGTAAACCAGATAAAATCCGAGGGCGGCATCTCCTGGACAAGTCGGGAGAGGGAGGTCGATCTGGCAGGACTATTGGTCAGGAACAAAAGGCGGAACCCATTGAGCTTAAAATGAAAGATTTTCTCAAATCGTTTGTACTGACCATTTCGGAATATCGTCTGATAATTTAATATCTTTTGACGAATATCTTTAGAATTTCGGTCCAGGCTGGCCACGGGTTCCGTGTCCATGTCCACCTCCAAAAAGAAAAGCAGACCTTTTTCCAGTTCCTTATGCCAAATGGTAAATATTCCATCGGGGATGAATTCAATAAAATCATCATTTGATTCTAACCGAATGCGAGAATCAAAAAAAACATGGCTTCCCTGAGTATTCATTAGGAGCCCAGGGGCATGGGGATTTATGGTCAAATCCGGAATCGATTTTTCCACCTGGATGAGGTGAATGTAAAACCAGTTGATGAGCAGGTCATGGTCGACGGCAATAGCGTCGATATTTTTCGGAGCAATCAAGGGAATGCTCTCTGAGAACAATCCTTCATTTTTGGGTATACTGGCTGCTTTCTCTGCCAATAATATGATTTCCTCCGGTCGGCCCGAACTCCGACCGTATCCCCGCATCCTATTTATAATAAGGTCCTCACCGGAAAGGTACCTGAGCCGCCTTCTTATCACCTGCCTGCTCCTTTGGGTAAGGGCGGCAAGTTGACTCACCGTGAGAATCCGGTAAAGGGCGATCAAAGAGAGGATGTCCTTATCTCCTTTGCTAAGTCTTGAATCCATCAATTTCCTCCCGGTCAATTACCATTATTTAGTTGGTTGTTTGCTTCCTCAAGGGCCGCCCGGATCAAATTGGCTTTGTCAGACGTATTTTGTTTTCCTTTGAAATGAATGGTTATTACGAAGCCCTTATGCTTTGGGGTCCAGGTCCACTTTTTGAATGATTTTTGATTTCTATCAGTTTTTTTAAGAGGATTTTCATCAGAGGAATCTCCCCCATTGAGATCTTCCCGTATCTGTCTGACGGTCTTGCCCTCATCTGATGCTTTTTTCAGGATTTTGACCTGCTTTTCGAGATCTTTTTCCCTTGATGCCTGGATCAGGGTTTCTTTAGAAAGTTCAGACGTCTGAACTATTTCTTTGGCTGGCGGAGTCAGCCTCTCCAAGCCCAAAGTCTGGCTGACATAACTTCTCGATTTATTAAGAATTTTGGCGGCTTGTGTTTGAGAATACCCGAACTTTTCGATCAATGTCCGGATCCCGGCTGTTTCTTCAAGGGGTGTGATATTTTCCCTTTGAAGGTTCGCGATAAGCTGCAAGAGGATCCTTTTTTTATCATCCACCTCTTTCAGAATGCAGGGAAGTGTTTCCAGGCCCACTATTTTTGCAGCCCTAAAGCGCCTTTCGCCACTTATGATCCTGAAAATGTCTTCCTGTTCGTCATATTCCACGGTCAAAGGATCGATGATTTCCCCCAGCTCTCGGATAGATTCGGCAAGACGCTCCAATGAATCCTGGTCAAATTTTTTCCTTGGCTGGTCTGGGTCCGGTTTGACCCGCTCGATGTTGATGAACCTAGCTTCCCTGAATGGTGCCGTGTCCATTCTTTCACCTTTTTTATATTCATCCCCTTCAAGCGGGACCGGATTCAGGAAAGCGGAACTTGCCTCGGCACTTTGCAAATAGCTCTTACCCATTGATGACCTCCTTTCCAAGTTCTCTGAAAGCCTCGGCCTGTTCGCTCTTGGGTGCCAGAAAGGTGATCGGTTTTCCCGTTGTAACGGCCTCGACATACTTGACTGAGTCCTTCAGGGCCTGTTTAAAGACCTTTTCCCCGAGATGTTTCTCGATGATGGTCCTGAAATCCTGTTCGATCCGCCTCCTGCCATCGTATCGGTTGATCAAATAACCCAAAATGCTGAGTCGGGGATTGGCGCGCCTCCTGACCTTTTCGATTACCCCGTGTACGTAGCCGGTACCTTTGAGGCTGTAATCCTGGGCCTCCAACGGAATGATGACCCCGTCGGAAGCGGTAAAGATCGACCAGGTCGCCAAACCCAGATTGGGGGGTGCATCCACGAGAATAAAATCATAATCCGATTCAACCTCCTTCAGTTTGTCGGCAAGATAATAATGAGAGTCCCTATCGGACAGGAGTTCGCTTTCGATCTTGCTCAGGCTGAGATTGGCGGGAACAATGTCGATGTTTTCAAACGCTGTTCTGACAATTGCATCTTTAAGGGATATTTGTCTTTTGAGAAGGGCGTCCGTGATCACCAACGGGAGGTCATGGGTGCTGGGAAGAAAAGAGGAACTCAAGGATCCCTGCTGATCCATGTCGACCAAAAGGACCTTTTTCCCCATTTCGGCCAACGCCCCCGCAAGGCAAAAACAAATCGTGGTTTTACCGACACCCCCTTTATTGTTGCAAATGCCTATTTTTTTCATCACACACCTCCTTTGCACTATTATTTTTTATGCCAGATTTCAGTCGGTCGAAAGTCTGCAACTGTTTTTTGGGGGATGAAAGTCCGGCAATCTTCCGAAGCTTTCTTTCCGTGAAATACCGTTGTTCGGATTGGGACATATTTAAGATTTCCTCTTTTATCCCGGATTCGAGATTGAGGAGATTCATAATCTGGGTGACACGCGCCCGGCTTATTCCATACCGGCGGGCCAGCTCGGCCTTGTTAACCGAACCGGCTTCTAATTGATTTTGGAACTTTTTAGCGATATGAAGAGGGTGAGGACCAGGAGGTTCTTTCTTTTTGACCTTCAAATAAGGCTCTGTTTTCAATGACTTAGACTTATACTGGAATGAATCTGAGAGGTTCTTGCAGTTGTCCAGACGGGCGAGCCATTTCGACTCAAAAAGGGCCCTGTTTGTGCCCTTTTTTCTCTCAAGGTCTCCGACCGAAGGAAGTAGTTGAGGCGAAACGGCCCTGAGCTTGACCCTATTTTATAGAGGGTCCTGTCGAAGGGCCTTTCAACATCAGCTGTTTCATGTCATCAAGAAAAAATGCCTGCATGCTCCTATATTCCTCCTCTCAAATCGGGGCAAGCGTCAAAGATGCTTCTGGAAAGGCTAGTCGGGGCTAGTCGGGGTCGGACCAAGATAATTGTTTGATAATTCAACTTTTAAATCCAAAAAGCGGGTGTTTTTGGGGCCTATATCTCATTTTTTGGCCTTGAAACAATCTTTATGGAGTTAATCAAAGCCCGCGCTCTTCCTTATATCGTCATTGTCTCTTTCTGTAAAAAGCCCCATTTTAATATTAAAAACAGCTTGATAGGATCAAAATACTGGGCATTTTGAATGCGTTTGATAATGATACCAACTAGTTGACTTGGCCCGACCCAAACCAGAAACCAGTAAAGTTGCTACGTTTGCAAAGGCTACGTCTATGCTATTATTTTTTGTTGGAACGATTACGTTGTTCTTAGTTATAGGTTGGTGGAATTTATTCGGAGTATTTGGGTATTGGCTAATTTTCACAATCTCAAGAGCTTTTTGGTATAAACGGTTTAAGACACATTTAAAAGCTGGTACTGACCCTTGGCATGGTTTGTAATCAGGAGGAACGATGTTATCCCTAAAAGGATTCTTCTCATCATTACTGGGAAATCAATACGTATTAGATAAATCGGAAATAAAAAAATTCGGTCCTAACAAAGATGGGCTCTACCAGTATACAAAGTTTGAACTCTTCAAAAACAAGAAAGAATCATCGGCTAGGGCCTACCGTACTGTACTTGTAAAAGAAGGGGTCTCTTCTGAAGATGCGATGAACAGTTCAATTTCCTTCAAATTTGATCTCAGCGAAGACAAGGGGTTGCTTAATGAGAACAGGAATCACAATATTGAAATAACCCACTACACCTGCGAGTATAATAAAAGGAATAAAACGCATTCGGGAGGTAAGATTTGGAAATTTGAGGATGGAAGCAATATTGAGGAAATTATTACTTACACTAGGCGGTCTTAATCAAGGATAGCTCTGCGAACCGGAGGAAAGGGTTTCCTTTGGTCTTGAACGGTATAATTCTATGAAAATGAATACTTAGGTGAAAGGATCAAGTTATCAATCTCAGCCATAACCCGCCTTTACACTTTCCGACCGCTACTTCAAACCCAAATTGTGCTTATTTAAGTATTTATTGTCGAAATTCTTAATTGTTCTGCCTATATTCAGCTGATATTACAGCCGTCTCCTCCGTATAACAATGTTCAGAATAGTTCCAAACTCGCCATACTAGAACTTCTTCATCCCCAAGAATTTCCAAGTCGATTATTCCGTATAGTTCTTTATTAAAATCCTTTGGGATTTTAATGCTGCCATTCCATATTGCCAGGATCGAAGGATATTGTTTTTTTAGAGCTTTATTATCTTTTTCCAGAGCTGCATCGTAAACTTCATCTGGTTCTCCATAAATTTTTTTCAACTCGGAAAATTTTTGTTTTGAATTAAGATTTTTACTATAGCACTGTACATTAAGGCAGAATGCTAACACTTTGCCTTTTTCAAGCAAAAAGTTAAAAGTTTTTTGCATATGTACACCATTCGGTTCATCAACCATAATGTTGCCTGACAGATACTCGGGCTTATCTTTGGGTGCAAAAACTTTATAACCTAAGTTCTCAAGAAGCGTTTTTGCTTCACTGTGTGATTGTCCAATTTTAGCACCTTGGAATTCAAATGAATTTGAACATGAGGCAGTAGAAATAAGAATACTAAAAGCAAAAAAAAGTATCTTTACAGATTTAAAACTCATTACCTGTCCCCTCTTTTAGTAGTTCAGTTCCTATTACATTTTCCGACTATCCGTTTGTGATAATCTAGCTGGATCTGCTTAAGTTTTGTGAAGAACTCCTGCTCTATTATCAGCCCTTTTTCAATCATCAATTGCGCGAGGGCATCGACCTGGATGCTGTTCGCCATCAACATCTCTTTGAAAGTAACCAGTTCTTTATCATAAATCTGTTCTCCCATCAAGTTCTCCTTCCCTGTTAGGCTTAATAGAATCCCTCTTAGGATTGTATATGATCTTTGTGGTAATTGTTTCTAGCCCAGACTTCCATATATTATACACTATATATCATACTTCTTCCGCGCAACAAGGCTTCTTGCCTGGCACCCCCCTTCCCTCCCTAGGGAGGTTCCAGAGAGCTTGATTGCTTGCGCCAGGCTTAAGCTTCCTGTTGCTTCCTTCGCCTTGCCACTCTGTTCTTGTACGTGCAAGGCTTGCACTTCTTCACCTGGAACAGATCGGCGTTCTTAACCCACCGTACGTTGCCGCACTCACACACCAGCCGGTTCTTGAAAACACTGGTGTAAACCTTCTCGACCTCGCCTCGGTAGTTTAGCTGGGTCTCGATGGCTGTTGTCGGCTGAACCTCTCCTTCTGGCTTGGGGGCCTTGAACTCCCTCTCATAAAGCCTGCCTGACTTCAGAACATAGGCCTTCCCCATGCCAGGACAGTCGAACCTTATGCCTTCTTCTAGTCGGGTCTAGTCGGGGTCGGACCAAGATAATTGTTTGATAATTCAACTTTTAAATCCAAAAAGCGGGTGTTTTTGGGGCCTATATCTCATTTTTTGGCCTTGAAACAATCTTTATGGAGTTAATCAAAGCCCGCGCTCTTCCTTATATCGTCATTGTCTCTTTCTGTAAAAAGCCCCATTTTAATATTAAAAACAGCTTGATAGGATCAAAATACTGGGCATTTTGAATGCGTTTGATAATGATACCAACTAGTTGACTTGGGCCGACCCAAACCAGCAAACCAGCGCTTATACCGAAGGCCGTGTCTCAAGAACACGGGCATCCAAAAGAGAAAGATAAATTAAAGGTTGGGCAAGGAAGAAAAAGTTAGCCTTGATCAAGAGCGCCTCCTTCCAACAACTGTGAGCTTGCCCTGAACAAAGTGAAGGGAGCCCGGCCGGGGGAGACATAAATTTATCCAGTTATTTCAATATATCTTAACTGGTTAACGTATATGCTTTTTTGAAGCGAAGGCGAACTGACACACCGAAGTCGGCCTGCCTTCTCTTTTTGTCCTGCGTGAGGGTTTAACGTTCATGAAATTATGACTTAATTATTTTATTCATTAAACTTAAGATCCATATTTTCCATTATTTCCCTTCTCTCATTATTAATATAAACAAACTGTTTTGAAAAACCCTCATAAGTTTCTGTAACGGCAGAACAATTCAAGCGACCAAATAATTTCCTGATTTGACGATCAGAAAAAGTCAAAGAGAACATCCCCAAATAATTCAAATCAGCGAATTCCAGGCTATCCCCGCGTATTCTTTTGAACTTTACACCACTCGCGATTGACGGTATAAAGGAAACCTGTTGTGTTGTTTCGGTTTTTATTCAACAACAAAATGTTTTTAAGTGAGGGGGTAAAATGGCCGATAAGCGTATAGTGATTGAATTAGGTGACGAGGATATTTACTTTAAAAAGAAAGAAGAAGAGCAGATCAAGGCCCTGAGGGAAAAAGCCGCCAGTGAAGGTGACCGCAAGTATAAGGAGGCCCATAAAGGCCATTGTTTCCGTTGCGGCACACAGAGCCTGGTAGAAGTACACAAGGGAGATGTTGTGGTGGATATTTGTATCAATAAAGATTGCGGTGCTGTTCATCTTGATCCTGGTGAACTGGAAGCCATACTTAAACAGAAAACACCTATAAAGGATATTTCAAAAGCCCTTTTCAGCATCTTCAAATAACATTTAAAGCATCAAACATCGTCAGCTCATGAGCCGGGACCGTTGCGCAAATGCCGATCCCGGCTTTTGTCTCTGAACCGCAAAGACGCAAAGGACGCAAAGTTTTTTATGAATCGTGAGCCGAGCATTCGGGGAACGACCGGTTGGATCTTTTCCAGAACCGAACGCCAGTAAAAAAATCAGGGCATTTTACATGCCCCTTTGATTTATACCTGGACCATGCATTCTGGATTGAAAGTTACGCTACGCCCTTCAAACCCCTTTGTCTCATTATTTGTCGAAGACGGCCCATGTCTTTCTCAAATTTTTCCCTGATCCTGGGGAATCGCATGGCCGCTGCCGGATGATAGGTCTCTATATATTCGATGCCTTCAAAACGGGGGGTCTTCCAGGCTACCCGGCCCATAAGGACGATGATATCCGGCTTTACCGTCCTGATCTCCGACTCAAGGCAGGGCATCCACTTGTCGATCTCTCCTGCGGTGGGTTTTCGGTTATGAGGCGTGCCTTCCTTCACCACCCCGGTCAAATATAATTTTTCCCTGTCTAAACCGTATTTTTGAAGGACCTTGTTCAGGTATTGTCCGGCCCTGCCTACAAACGGCCGGCGCTGCTTTATTTCCTCCCGGCCAGGGTTCTGCCCTACCAGCATAACTGCCGCGCGCTTCGGGCCTTCACCCTTCATGGTTTTCTCATTTCTTCGGGAAGACATTTCCTAAAACCCGGTCACTCTTTAACAAACGACCCGGCCTCAGATTAATCGGGCAGCTTCTTCTTCCCCTCCCATTTACGGAACAGGTCGATTTCCATCTCTATCCCTTTAGCCACTCCTGCGCCGTGGGATTCAGCCAGAGCCTGATACATAACCATAGCCGCGTCAGCGAGTTTGTCCTGGGCTCGCAAGATGAATACAGGCTCGTCCTTCCCGATATTGGGAAGATCCAGCTTTCCGTACTTTCCTGATACAGCCATGTGCCGCCTCCTTGTCTGGTCTGTTCGGATCTAAGATGTACCCTGCCCCCTGTAAATCAAATAGGCACAATCCTGTATTTCACGCCCCAAGAGCCTGTATTCATAAATTACAAGAGGTATCACTCTCAGGCATGACCCCGTTAATCTTCACGCACAAGGGAAAGCCTCGCGATCCTTTCTTCACTCTTAAATTGTCCGCGTAGATGGGAGCAAGCTTCAAAGATGCTTCTTGAATTCTCTAATATGTTATTTGCCCTGTCTTTGCAGGGAACCCGGCAATCTCTATATTTGGTAAAATACTGTATACACCCCATGGCCGAATTCGCCTTAATATTCTAATATGGCATAGAAGCCATTAAAAAGGAGAAACCATGTCCCCGAACAAATCAAGGGCCCATATAATGATCAGCGGCCGTGTACAAGGTGTTTTCTTCAGGGCCGAAACACAGGATATGGCTCAACGTCTCGGTCTCTCAGGATGGGTCCGAAACACTCGCAACCGCCAGGTGGAAGCGGTTCTCGAGGGTAATAACGACGCTGTGGGAAAAATGGTCCAGTGGTGCAAAAAGGGACCGCCCGCTGCTCGAGTGGACCATGTGGACGTGGACTATTCGGAGTATACAGGGGAATTTGATTCTTTCTCCGTGCGTTATCGATGACAGAGAAAGTTAGGTTCCCGTTTCATAGAATTGCAGCGGCGGGGTCTTTAAAAAACATACTGACATTAAGCCCGTTGAACTCGGCCGAAAATCTCTGAAATCCATCTTAAACCTTTAATCACCTCCCCTTCCGGGTAACGTATAAGCCATAATCGTTTAAACTCATCCACCCACCCCTTTTCAAATTGTTCAAAAACATCAGGTAGCAAAGACCGGCTTATTTCGCTGGTCTGAATCGAATTCCAACTCTGAAAAGAAGTTGAAAAAAGCGTCTTCTTAGAAATTGAAAACTTTTGCGTCCACAGCCAGATCTATCAGTCGAGGGGCACCATCCAGAATCATATTTGAAAAAAATTTTGCCTCGTCAACCTGACGAGACTTGGCACAGGGAATTCAGACCCCGATCGGAACCTGGTTTTCAACCAGGTAAGGAAGATAATCATTCGGGCAATCTCCAGTTACAGTTTTTAAATTGAAATCCCTGTCAGAATTGGCCCAATTAACCCCGCCATCAACGAAAAACAAATCAGTTTTATGCCCTTTCGAATGGGCAATTTTGGCGAATTGAAAACACCTCGTTGCATTTTCGTTATCATCCTTACTCAAAACAAACAAAAAATTAGCCATGCTTTACCTCCTTTATCTTTTGATTTTAAATAATATAGGATTTGGCCTGAGCGGCTGGCGAAGGATAAAACGCAAAACAATCTGCAATTAGTCTGTCGGCACATTCCTTCAATTTTTGCAAATCCGTAATATGTTTCCGATTTAACTTTATATCTGATTTTACTTAAATTCTGTAGATTGTCAAAATTGATAACATCCCCTTTTTTGCACTTAAATATACAAAATATTTTCCGTGACCGGCTCTTCGATAAAGGTAGTCATTCAAATTATGATCATCGGCATAATTTCACTTAAAAAAACAGGAAAGCTCCTAAGTATATAGCATGAAGTTATAAACAGTCTATCTTAACCACTGAATTATTGGGTTAAATAAGAGATACCAGGCATTTGCATTCCTTCATTTGGCAGCTAAAATTATATATTTATCCAGTAAGAGGGGCTCGCCCTCACTGGAGGTATCGAATTGTTTGCCAGGATATTTGTTGGTTCCGCTGTGGAATATAGTAAAATCCATTCGCTTCAGAGCAACCTGGGCTGGAAAATGGTCTTGCAGCCAGAAAGTTGTCAGGATAAGCCCGCCTGTTTCTGTAAGTAGCTTATAGATTTCCTCCAGAACCTTCTGCCAGTTTTTTGGGGCATCAGGAGAGATTGTAAAGTCAGGATGCTCTATGATAGCCAGGTCGAACTGCTCCTTGATGTACCTGCTAAGCTTCCGGGCATCAGCAGCAATCAAATCCGCTCCCCCGATTTTATTCAGAGCAGGTTTCTCAAAAGAGAGTTTCTCGGGCTTAATGTCCACACCCACGTAACGAGGAAGCCCCAGCCCCCGGCTAATAGAAAAAAAACAGAAACCGGCAAAGTTCCATACCACCCTGCTGCCGCAACCGACATTGACGGCCTTTGGGTTTTCGGAAAGCCTGATGTTGCCTTTAGGCAGGTATTCAGAAAAAATCTTAAACCATCTGTTCCCTAATGGACTGGACAAATGAACTTCCCCAACTTAACAAAAATAACGCTCGATACTTTTTCTTTCGATAGAGTCTTTACTTAAACATCAGCGCTTCTTTTACTGATGCACCTGAATCAATGCTTCCCAGGAAGTAAAGAATATTTTTAAGCTCTCATCCCTGTGCTTTGCTTACAACATGGACCGGAGTTGAGTTGCCTTCCTTGTCCTGCCCCATGTACAGGGTAACGTGGGGGAATGGAATTTCGATATTCTTCTCATCGAATTTCTTCTTCAGGCGTTTATTGAATTCACGGCCCACAGTCCATTGCATGATAGGCTTTGTCTTGGTCCGCGCCTTGATAATCACGGCTGAATCAGCAAACTGGTCAAGACCAAGGATTTCAATCGGTTCAAGGATATTATCCTTAAAATCGGGGGCTTCGCGCAGGGCTGCATCTACCTCTTTGATTACTTCGATTACCTCATCTACGTCTTCCCGATAGGCAACCCCAATATCAAACACATATCGTCCGTACTCCTTGGTCATGTTTGTGACAACCTGAATCTGTCCATTCCGAACGTAGTGAACATTACCGGCCAGATCCCTCAGAACTACCATCCTTAAAGTCATTCTTTCCACAATCCCGCCCTTATCCACAATCTGTACCACGTCACCTACACGGATCTGGTCTTCCAGCAGGATAAAGAATCCGCTTATAACGTCCTGGACCAGGTTTTGTGCACCAAAGCCCACAGCCAGTCCAACAATACCGGCAGCCGCCAAAACGGGTCCAATCTCTATACCCAGCTCCCCCAGAACCATCATGGAGGAGACAATAAAAATGGCAGTAATCAAAATATAACGTATTACTGAACCAAGAGTATCTGCGCGTTTCTGGTATTCTATATCACGCTCTTTTTTTAGAGTAAAAATCCGGACGGAAAGGATTCGGACCACCTTCAGAGCAATAAGGGATAAAATGATGATCGCAATTACTCTTAAGCCGCTGGTCATAACCCATTTAGAAACCATCTCAAAATAACCGGCAAAATCCATATCTTTCTCCTTTCCCCGAACTCGCTACTCCTTTTTAAAATTTACTGTTTATAAAAGTTATAAAAGCTTAATTTCTGCTTCCCTTTATCGACCGATTTAGCTTTTAAACTCGTAGCCCAAAAGAAACATTATTTTGGAGTCATATTTTTCCGTTGCCGTTGGTGAAGGCTTATGATCATAATCATAATTATATTGCAGGGTGCCTGTAAGTCCCTTGTAAAGAGGGAACCGCACTCCCTGACGGGCCTTGACAAACCAGTCGCTGGAACTTTCGAGACTCACATACCCGGTCTGATTGTGGAAGAGTTGAACAGAGTTGTCCAAAAAATACTGATCGTAATTGACACCCCACTGGCCTGCTGAGTAGCTGTTATCAGGGGCGGATATAAAATTTTCGTCTACATAAGAAGGGCCCATTGAAAAACTCAGGTTCAATGTCTCGGTTTCGAAAACCTGATACCCCATGCCGGTACCGAGTGTAGAGCGAAGGTCCAGATCTGCTAATTCATCGTTCTCCATCAGGGTATTTATATGCCAGTACCACCGCTTGCTTACGAAATAGTCATAGTTGGCATGGGCCAGCCAGTTTCTGACAGTATCTACATCGCCTGTTTTCTCCCTGTTTACCTCTCCTCCTACTCCGAACCGGCTTTTATCTGTCCGGGCCACAAAAGATGCATCAAGCCTGTAGTTCTCAGAATCAGTATTGCCGCTCTCCCTGTAGATTCCCACGTTGGTCCTAGCAGTTAGCCTTAGGGCAGGCTTAACTTTAGGGTTAATTGCCTCTACATCGGCAAGATCAAATGTGATGGGCGCCTTGAGTTTCTCTGCTTTCAATGTCATCTTACCCTCTTCAAAAGCAACTGTATGTCCCTGAAATGAGCTGCCGTCACCAAGAACCACCTCGATCTTTTCATCAGCCCTAACACTTGCCACCTGCTCCCACGAAATGCCGATTTCCCCCGCATAATCGGTTTTTAAAACGAGTTTCTGTTCTTCCAGGCGCATTATTCTCCCTGAGACACGGTCTCCATTCCTTAGTTTAACTTGACCCGCGAAAGCGGTCGCTAAGCTGAAAAACAGGCATAGAAGAACAAAAAATTGAGTTTTGAGATAGATTTTCATGAAGCTTTTACCCCCAAAAGAATCGTTAACAGCTCTTTTTGCTAGCATTAAACTAAGTTTAATATGCTGTGGCTGACAGATATATAGGGTTAAGCCTGTATTTCGCAAAGAAAATTCTATTTTTTTGCAGCCGAATGTCTTTTTTCCTGAAGTCTCTTTGTCGAGGAAAACATTTTCCAGAAATCTTTATGGATAAACGCTGCCTGCCTTTTTCATTATTTTTGTTACATAGGTTGTCAATGTAACTCACTGCTGGCTTCATTTTCTTGATTATTTGTAGATGTACCAAATACATTGCCTACCCAATTGTAATTGCTCATTCTATCTGTATCAATTTTGATCATGATTTTCTTTTTTGGATTATTGAGCACACATGCCCGTGGAAGAAAAAGGCGCTTGATATAATGTTTTATATCGAAGGATTAGGCTGCAGAACTAAGTTAGTTATTCTTTATATTGAAAATTGCTGTATAATACAGGCCTGGATATACCCAAAAATAGACGTGATATGTCCCAATACACCTGTTCCCATTTTATTGGGTTGAAATCGCCAAAAAGGAAAAATTACTATGGCACAGACAAATGAAATTACCCTTAAAAAGCTGGATGACTGGAGATGGATCATTCCAAAAGGGGACCGACGGGCCGAAGGGATTATATATGCCGATTCCAGAATGATCGAAGAGATACGAAGAGATCAATCACTACAGCAGGTGATGAACGTTGCCGCTCTCCCTGGAATTGTCGGTCGGTCCATGGCCATGCCTGATGTACACTGGGGTTACGGATTTCCCATAGGTGGTGTGGCCGCCTTTGACATAAATTCAGGAGTGATCTCACCCGGCGGTGTGGGATATGATATAAATTGAGGTGTGCGGTTACTGCGCTCAGGTCTGAGCCGAAAAGATATTCAAAGGCGCTCCCGCGAACTGGTTGAGACCTTATTCCGGAACATTCCATCAGGGGTAGGGTCGCGGAGGAAAGATCTAAAACTGAATGACAGGGAGCTGGACAGCGTTCTGGCAAAGGGTGTAGATTGGACCCTGGAAAAAGGATATGGTAGTGAAGAAGACAGGTCCCACATCGAGGATAACGGCTGCCTTCCGTTCGCCGACCCTGATAAAATAGGCAATCGTGCGCGTGAAAGAGGGAAAGCTCAACTGGGAACTCTGGGTTCGGGCAATCACTTTGTTGAAATAGGGTTTGTCGAAGAGGTTTACGATCCCGAAGCCGCTTCAGTAATGGGGCTTGAAAAGGATCAGGCTACTGTTTTGATACATACCGGCTCCAGGGGTCTCGGTCATCAGGTATGCGATGACTTCTTATCTATTATGCTGACTGCATCCAAGCGATATGGTATAGACCTGCCGGACAGGCAATTATGTTGTGCACCGGTTAAATCCAAAGAGGGGACGGATTATCTCAAGGCCATGGCCGGTGCTGCCAATTTTGCGTTTGCAAATCGGCAGATGATCATGCACTGGACACGCCAGACATTTGAAGAGGTTTTTCAGAGCATTGATAGTCTACAGTTGGAATTAGTGTATGATGTCTGCCACAACATAGCAAAAATAGAGACCCATAGAGTCAGAGGAAAAGATATCAACCTCTGTGTACATAGAAAAGGGGCAACCAGGGCCTTTCCGCCGGGCCACCCGGCTATTCCTGAAATATATCGTGGCATCGGCCAGCCGGTCCTGGTTCCGGGCGATATGGGCCGATATTCTTTTGTGATGGTAGGGACCGAGGCCGGATACAAAGAAACGTTCGGTTCCTCGTGCCACGGTGCAGGCCGAAAACTCAGCCGGAACCAGGCCAGAAAAGCCGCCAAAGGCAGGGCGGTTGCCCGGGAACTTGAAGACCGGGGGATTATTGTCAAATGTGCCAGCAAAGGCACACTGGTGGAAGAGATATCCGATGCCTACAAAGATGTAGATAATGTAGTCAATGTTCTTCACCAGGCGGGAATCTCCAAAAAAGTTCTTAAGCTTTCACCCCTCGCTGTCATCAAAGGCTAGGCATGAAAAAATTCCGCTTCATAGATCATACCGGGGACCTGGGAATTGAAGTCTTCGGGAAAAACCTGACTGACCTTTTCCGTAACGCGGGAGAAGCCTTTACTGAAATTATTACCGACTCTAAGACAGTGCGCGCCAGGGAATCCAGGCATATTTCTTTGAAGGCGGATCAGATTGAAGACCTTCTGGTCCGCTGGCTCAATGAATTAATTTTCCTGTTTGATACACAGGGGTTCCTTTTCAAGGAATTTGATGTTACTTTGAAACAATATGGGAGCCTTAAGGCTACGGGCAAAGGGGAACCCTATGATGAAAACCGCCATTCCATAAAAACCACCGTCAAGGGAGCCACCTATCATCAGCTTGAATTGATACAGGATGATGGAATATGGAAAGGCCGTGTTATTCTTGATCTTTGAGCATCTCTGATAGCCGCACTTCATTTTTATCCTTCATAAACTCTGATAAATTCAGAGAATATTCATACTGAAAAACCTCATCTACAGGATAATCAATATTGATAACCGGTAATTTTTTTAAGGATTGAAAAAAGTGAGCGGAAGATTGTGGTGACAGACTATAATAGTTGTATCGAGTTTTTCTCCCCAGACTTCTTCCAGACGTCTTCTCCGGCCCGGGGCGAAATAAGTCAGTGTGGAAACACTGGCGGAAAAGCCGATACCAGTAAAAAAACTTCCGACCTGAGTGAGAAGCTAGAGTTCAAATTCCTTCTGTTGTCCGGGTTCCAGGGAAAAGAACCGATCTCTAAAGGCCATTTTTACTGGAGTCCCTTCAGCCGAACTGTAATAAAACATAATCCGGTCGGTTGTTATTTTCACATCAATAGGGCTCCTGTGGTACCTTATGCTGAATTTCAGAGATGCTATCTCTGAAGGCAGGCAGGGGTTAAAACGCAAAACATCTCCCCGGGTCTCAATTCCGGAATAGCATCTTAAAATCATATCGATCGTGCCTGCCATTGCACCCAAATGAATCCCTTCCGCGGTGGTTCCACCCTGAATATCCTGAATATCGCTCTCCAGGGCTTCTCGAAAAAGGGTCCAGGACATTCCACGCCTTGAGCGGGACAGGACCCAGGCATGCACCATTCGACTGAGTGTCGACCCATGTGAAGTTCGCTTCATGTAATAATCAATATTATCCGGGATCGTCTGGTACTCAAATGGATAGTTCAGCCGTTCAAAAAGCTGACGAAGCTCATCCGCGGAAAGCAGGTAGAACAGCATCAGCACATCAGCCTGCTTTGATAATTTGTAGTGATTGGGGCTGTCATCTTCGGATTCAAGAATACGATCGAGCCTCTGTATATTTCCATATCTTTTGTGATAAGCTTCCCAGTCAAATTCTTTCAATTTATCATAATTCTCAAACTGGCTGATTATTCCGTTATCGTGGAAAGGAATACGTAACTTTCGGCTTATATCATCCCAGTGATTTATCTCCTCTTCCCTGACTCCCAGACTTTCCATAACGAACTTCCGTCGCTGCTCCGGAATTTTATCCAGTGTCTCGATGGTTCTCCACAAAATCCACGCTGTCATCACATTGGTATAAGCGTTATTGTCTATGCCAGGCTCTGAAGCATTCGGGTATTTGTCATGGAATTCATCAGGGCCCATTACCCTGCATATTTCATAACGGCCTGATGACCGGTTATAGGTGGTCTTGGAAGCCCAGAAACGGGCGATCAGGACCATAAATTCAGCACCATAAAAACACAGGAAATCTTCATCCCCTGTCACCTGGTAGTACTGCCAGACATTGTAGGCAACCGCTATACTTATATGCCGCTGGAGCTGCGAATTATCCGGGATCCAGCGGCCCGAAGCCGGATTTAAATGGAGGGTTTGAGCCTGTTCCTCCCCGTTGCTGCCGCTTTGCCAGGGGAACATGGCACCTTCATAACCTGTTCGCTCCGCTGCCCAGCAAGCCCTGGTCAAGCGGTGATAGCGGTACATCAAGAGAGCCCGTGTAATATCCGGCATACGCAGGTTAAGAAGCGGAAAAATGAACAGTTCATCCCACATGATAAGGCCACGGTAAGCCTCTCCATGAAGACCCCGGGGGGGTACCCCGGCGTCAAGGCTAATGGTATTGGGAGATACCGTCTGCAACAAGTGAAAAATATGGAGATTTAGTATCTGCTCTACACGGGGATTTTTGGCCTCGACCTCGATACGCCAGCGCTCCCACAGATGTCTCCAGGAAATAGTGTGTCGCTCAAGGAGCTCTGCGAACCTCCCTGTATGGCGGAGTGCCTCCTGGGCCTCCAGCAGAGGTTCAGATATGGCCAGGTCTCTGGAGTCGTAAATCGCCACGGTTTTTTCAATCTCAACAGCCTCTCCTTTCCTGGCTTTTATGTCGAAATCCTGGTAAACATGACCTTCTTCACTGAAAGAAACAGGCCTCGCATCCACGGCTTGGCCCTTAGCATAAATTGTTGTGTTTGCCGCCACTGCTATACGGATATGGGACTGATTAGTCTCGGCCTGGAGCCAAATCAGCTGGTCACTGGTGACACCCGTCCCCAGCTGCTTCAGGTGGTGGTTGTTCAGTTGCTGGTAGCGCTCTACAAGAGTATTTTCTATTTTACCATCAAGACCGGAGCGCACGCTGACAGTTCCTGACCAATTCTCCGGCAATATGACGGTCTCAAATCCTGCAAGGTGACGATAGGTCATATGAACAAAACGTCGCTGCGTAAGCCTTGTCCGCCGTTTCTCAGAGTCTTCAAAGTAAACCGACCGAACCAGTACCCCCTGCTTCATATCCAGTTCCTGGAGGTAATCCACGATTGTTACCGCGCCCAGGTCAAACCAGTCCCTGTCTTCGATTCGGAACTTCAACGGCAGCCAGTTGGGCACATTGACCATACTCTCATTTTCGATGGTTTCGCCTGCGACATTGCTTTTCAGCCGGTTATATACACCGGCCATGTATGTACCTGGATAATGAATATCACCGGCCTCAGATTCGGCAGGCGCGCCTCTGGTGGCAAAATACCCGTTTCCCAGGGTGCACAGCGATTCGCGAAGCTTCTCGCTTTCAGGGTCGAATTCCTCATAAACAAGCGACCATACATTAGCAGAAGATTCCTTTTCTGCGAGTTTAACCAGTTCCTCTAGAAAGCTTGCTACCTCATCGGGATCCTGAACCCGGTAACGGGCCGCGGTCTGGTGGTCTACCTTCGACACCAGGATTCCAATTCCCCGATCGGCTATGGCCTCAAAGGCGTCTTCGTCTGTGACATCATCGCCGACATAGAGCGGCACAGCGCGGGTCCCATCAACACACAGTCTTTCCAGTAAAAAAAGAAGTGCCTTTCCCTTGTTCCAATCGGCTTTTGGGCGGAGTTCAAAGATTTTCTTTCCCGTAGTTTTTATGAGTTCAGGATGACGGGCTTCAACTTCGTCTACCCGTTTTTCCAGTTCCGGTATAATTCCTTCATCTGCCTGGCGGTAATGTACGGCAATAGCATAGGGTTTACGTTCGAGCCGGACACAATTCAAATTCTTTATGAGATCCTGAATCTCCTTTTCAGCCTTATCAAGCTCCGGCAGAAACTGTTTGCCCGGCTCCTCATGAAATGACTCTTCCGGACCTGATATGTTAAAACCGTGGCTTCCTGCATAAACCAGGTTCTCCAGTCCTACAAGATTTTTGACATCGGCAAGGGCGCGACCGCTGACAATGACAACAACCCAGTGCTCGGAGAGCTTCTTCATCAACAGCCTGGTTTTATCAGGAAGGAGTGCCTGGGAAGGGTCATCAACAATAGGTGTAAGTGTTCCATCGTAATCCAGGAATACAGCTGGGGTGCCTTCACGTAAACGCTTAATAATTTCGTTCTTCTTTTCCAATGCTGACGGTAGCTTATTTGCGGGTCTTCGCTTCATTATCTTTTATCCTTATTTGTGATAAATCATTTACGACTATATCCGCGCCCCGGGATTTAAGTTCAGTATTCTTCCCTGACCTGTCTATTCCGATAACCAGGGCAAATCCTCCTGCCCTGCCTGCTTCGACCCCGGATAGAGCGTCCTCGATTATTATGCAGTTTTCGGGACTCACTTCCAGCCTTCTTGCTGCCTCGAGGAAAATATCCGGTTCCGGCTTTCCTTTCAGCCGCCGTTTGCTGGCTTCCTCTCCGTCGACAACTACTGGAAAAAGATCAAGATCTCCTGAAGCTTCCAGCACCGCCTGAGCATTCCGGCTGGAAGATATCACGGCTACCCGTTTTCTACTGGCTCTCATTTTCTGGACGAAATCCCTTGTAGATGGATAGGATTCCACACCATTCTCCTTAAGATGCTCCAGGAAGTACTGATTTTTTTTATTTCCAAGTCCGCAAATGGTTTCCCTGTCTACAGGGTCCTGAGGACTGCCGTAAGGAATGGATATCCCCCTTGATTCAAGAAAGCTTTCGGCTCCCTCGTAACGAGGTTTCCCGTCCACAAAACGATAATAGTCTTTTTCATCGTCAAAAGGCCTGTATTCCTTGCCCTCACGGTCACCCCTTTTCTTTAGATATTCGTCAAACATACGCTTCCAGGCCGCTGCATGGACCCGTGCAGTGTGAGTAATGACACCATCCAGATCAAATATTACCGCCAGATATTTGTTTATGTTTATCTCAGCGTTTTGACATTCTTTCAAATTCCTTATCTTTCTCTGAGTCGTCTGCATTAGATGTTTATCAATCAGAGGAACCGGAATATTATTGCTAACCAGACCCTCTAGTTTACTGTAAAGAGTTTTCAGGATTACACAGGGTGTTCCACATTGAGCATTCAAATATTTGATTACCAATCCTTACCCGATTAATACACTGATTTACCGAATATCTTCACAACCGGACCTTGTTTAAATTTGCTTCGTGTTTATTTCTAACATCTTTAATTATGGTCTATCGTAGTTTCCGGGCAAATAGGGTAGATCCTGTATTTCAAATCCATGACAGGAGTATTATGTAACATGTTCCAGAACTCTGCCTGCCATGGTGAATCGGAATGTGAAGAGAGGTGTATCGAAAAATTTCCTTTTATAGCCAGCGCCGAGTTCTCTCAAGGAAGTATTTACCTTGGCTTGGCGCACGGCCTTTTGCATAAAGGTCAGAACCCCGTCACCCTCTATAGGCCAAGCCCTAACGGAGTCTGACAGAAGAGATACTCAGCGTTCCGGCCAGGGATCTTCTCTTTACGGTATTGCTCATTATGTATCGACGCCTCCATCAATTGTCCGGGGCTTTCCCAAAAAGCTGCCAGGATTGCACTTGGTTATGGATTAAATAAGTTTAGGCTTTCATATCTAACTGTTGATGAATGTTGAAAGGGTTTCTCTTCGGCATAACCCTGGCTGGGGCTTTATTTAAGCCGGTATGGAAGGAAAATGGTCAACCTTATACACTAAACTCCCGTGAAATACATTGTTCACCCCATTGTTAATTGACCCTTTTTAAGTAATTTTTTTTACAAATACCCGTCCTGGTTCCTGTGTGAAAGTACATATAAAAAACTTGAATGGAGAAGCCCCAGTTTGTTCGAAAGAGGAGCTAATCATTTATAATCTCATAAAATAGAAATTCAAGGAGGCATATCATGGGTAGGCTGGAAACTAAAACTGTCCTTGTGACAGGAGGTGCCTCAGGAACAGGAAGGGCCATCCATGAAATACTGAGAAACGACGGACCTGTTGAACCTGAAGAGCTAGTAATTGACGTAGAAGATGGCGTGGTTCGTTTGGAAGGGGCCCTGCCCAGCGAAATATCCCAGGAGATCGTTCTTGAAATTCTCCAGGACGACATGGGACCGGATGAGATTGAAGACAGCCTTCGGATTGAGAGACAACCCTGGCAGAGGACCGACCGTGAGCCGCCCCCGGACTTGAAAAAAACAGAGGATGAAAAACTGCTGCAAGGTGAAAATACAGACGAGGAGGTCTTTCACGCGTATAAATCCGGAAAGCCTGTCAGCCCCCCGGATAAGCTGATGCCTGAAAAAGAGAAAGAGTAATTAAGGAGTTTTCAATATGCAGGCAGGCAAATCTTTTTCCCCGCTTCTCACTGACCTTTATGAAATGACCATGGCGGCCGCCTATTACCGCCGGGAGATGTTCTCTCCGGCTACATTCAGCCTCTTTGTTCGAGCGTACCCCAGTCATCGAGGTTATCTTGTCAGCGCAGGGCTTGAGCAGGTGCTGGATTATCTGGAGGCTTTTCAATTCGATCAGGAAGACCTTGGTTACCTGAAGGATACCGGACTTTTTCCAGGCGACTTCCTTGATTACCTGGAAACCATACGTTTCACCGGCAATGTACATGCCATCCCTGAAGGTCGACTTTTCTTTAAAGATGAACCGGTACTGGAGATCACGGCCCCCATTATAGAGGCCCAGCTTATGGAAAGTTTTGTCATCAATGTCGTCAATCTCCAGGTGAGCATCGCCACCAAGGCCTCCCGATGTGTCCATGCCGCCCGGGGCCGCAATCTTATTGATTTTTCTCTGCGCCGTACCCAGGGAACGGATGCCGGCCTGAAGGTAGCGCGGGCCAGCTATCTTGCTGGATTCGGCGGGACAAGCAATATCCTGGGAGGAAAAGCCTACGGCATTCCGATATCCGGCACCATGGCACACTCCTTCATTACCAGCTTTGAAGAAGAAATCGAGGCGTTTCGTGCTTTTGCCGAGACCTTTCCCGATAATACGGTCCTTTTAATAGACACCTATGACACGGTAGCCGGGGCTAAAAAAGCCGCTGAGGTGGGAAAGGAAATGGAACGCAGGGGGTATAATCTTAGGGGGGTCAGGCTGGACAGCGGAGACATGGCCCAACTCAGCAAGGATGTCAGGAAAGTCCTCAGGGACTACGGCCTGGAAGGCGTGAGGATATTTGCAAGCGGCGCGTTCGATGAATACAAGATAACTGATGTCCTGCAAAAGGGGGCGGAGATAGATGCCTTCGGCATCGGCACGAAAATGGGCGTATCCGCTGATGCGCCATACACGGACATGGCCTATAAACTGGTTGAATATGGAGGGCGTCCCGTTTTGAAGCTGAGTACAGGCAAAAAGACTCTGGTGAGCAAAAAGCAGGTCTTTAGAACCAGAACAGACAGCAGCATAATTCAGGATAGCATCGCTTTGAGAAAAGAAGAAATGGACGGAGAACCTCTCCTGAAGCCTGTTATGGAAAAAGGGGAAAGGGCTGAACCTCAGGAGCCCCTTGATACCATGAGGCAGCGCTTCAGTGAGGAGTTCGCCCTCCTGGATGATCGCTATAAGGCACTTAAAGACCCTGACGAATTTCCTGTCAAGCTGGGCCCGGGACTGGAAAAGCTTCAGAAAAAAGTCGTCCGCAACGTTATCAAAAAAGAACTGGGGGAAAGCTGATTATTCGATATCCTGAATACCTTATGTAAAGACCAGAACAATTTCCAGTGCCTTTGTAGCTTCCGGGGCTTGCCCGATAACTTCAGAGCCTTGAAAGCTGCACCTTATCATTTGATTTCACCTTAAACAATTATTCCGGCGGTCGAACCCCTTCTCCAGCAGAAAGATTATGCTGGAAGGTATCCTGAAAAACCTTGAGCAGGTTTAGCGTAGCCTCGGAAATCTTCTCCAGATCCCATGCGATTCCATAAAAAAGGATACTTAAGCGGGTCTTGGAATCCCCGGCCTGTATTCTGGAGATCTGACGGTTTTCACAATCCGCGACAATTTCTTTTAATTTCTGATTTTTCTCCGCTATAACTTCGCAATCCATTCTTTCTCTTGTAATCAAAGCTGTTGAGGCATGTGTCAGGATGTCCGAAAGACGATCCGCCATGGCTCTCAGCTCCTTGGCCTGTGCTTGCAGCAAGCCTTTGTGATGGTTGTCGATATGAACGTAGGCACGCATGACAGCATCGCGATGGCTCTCTGCAATTTCCTGTAAAACGCTGACAGTCTGGGAATAGGCACGCGGATAAACCAGATCTTCCTTCTGCATCAGCCTGAGTGTTTTAAAGATATTTGCAATTATAACATTAGCCATCTTCTGGATTTGTTTGTTGTCATTCCGGGCTTCTTTCAATGCCAGTCGATCTTGCGAAAAAAGCGAATTAACTCCCAAACTTAGGGACAGATTGACTTTTTTGAGAAAATAACCACTGTGCTCAAAGGATTTTAAGATGCCGTACTCCACATCATCCAGCCTCTTCAGATCAAAAACCTCAATTTCATTCGACTCGTGGGCTCGCTTGTTATGGACATGATAGTTCTTCCATATCACAAAGACGCTGAAAGCCACCAAAACCAATACTGCATTGAGCCTAAAAAAATAGATGCCAAATGCATACGCGAGTGACAGGGTAAAGGCACAGAAGGCGGTGAAAAACCACCCCCCTATAACGGTTAAAACCCCTGCAACACGGTAAACAGCGCTATCACGGCCCCATGCTTGGTCGGCTAATGAGGAGCCCATGGCCACCATGAAAGTCACGTAAGTTGTCGAAAGGGGCAGCTTAAGGGAAGTCGCAAAAGACACTAAGGCGCTGGCAACCATGAGGTTGACCGAGGCCCGAAGAAAGTCAAAGGATTGCACGGTATCTAAAAAGCAATCCGGGCTGTAAAGTTGCGGATCCATACGCCGCGAAATCCTGCGCCGCCACCCGCGTGGAAATATCTTTTTGAATAAATCAAATAGTGATGAAACTCTCCTCACTATAGTTCTGGAAAGAAGGGAGGACCCGAATCTCTCTATTCCCTCATCCTGCCGTCCTAAACTGATCTCGGTTTCTGTTACTGACCGGGCCTTCCGGGAAACCCAGAGGGTACCAGCCATAATGACACCAGCCGCCAGCAGGATAAGAGTGTCACTTTTAATCGGCTCCTGAAGATAAGTCATCAGCGTTTGCGAAGGAAACTCGTTCTGCCCGGCAATTCGGTATGAAGCCAGGCCTGCAAGAGGAACCCCGATGAAGTTCACCAGGTCGTTGGCCGCAAAAGACATTGCAAGAGCAAAAGTTCCAACCAGAATAATGGGTTTCAAAACATTTACTTTTGTAAACAGGATTATGCATTCTAATACCGCACTGGAGCCCAAAAAACTGCAGAGAAGCACAGTCCCTGTATGAAATTTAATCCATTCCACTATCTCCGGTGTAAGAAAAGAAGCCCCTTTGGCTCCCTTTATGATTATGAGATATATGATCATGGACAGGGCGAATCCGCCCCACAGGGCTCCGTATCGTCGTAAGCGCTCCTGATAATCAAAAGTAAAAATAAACCGGGTTAAAAACTGGAAGGCTGCACCAAATAAAAAGGCCACGGCAATGGAAATAAGGATGCCCAGGATAATGGCCAGGGCTTTCCCCGTATTAATGTATTTAATCAAAGCTGTAAGACCTTCGCCCCCTTGATACACCTTAATGATGGAAATGGCCACAGCCGCGCCGAGAAGTTCAAAAACAATGGAGACGGTCGTAGAAGTTGGAAAACCGAAGGTATTGAACATGTCCAGAAGAAGAATATCGGTCAGCATCACAGCCAGAAAAATGACCATGATTTCAGAAAAATAAAAATATTGGGGATGAAAGATCCCTTTTCTGGCTACCTCCATCATTCCACTGGAAAAGGTGACACCGGCCAGAATGCCCAGGCCGGCAATGATCATTATTACATTACGGGATGCTACCCTTGAACCGAACGAGGAATTCAGAAAGTTAACTGCGTCGTTACTGACCCCGACAATAAGGTCTGATATGGCAAGGACAAGGAGCAGGATGACTGCAAAAAGATAAAACTCCATTGGGTATTTTTAAGTCTCCTTTAATGAAAGACAATACTAGCTTCCTTTGTAATTGTATAATTTTGACCTGAAATTAATAAGGAAAACGCAAGTTAAATATACTTCCAAGCCGTGCAAAAACATACTAGGTAAAAAATAAGAACGCAACTCATTTTCCAGGCGCATGGCAGTCTTTGGAGAAAACATAAAAATATGCCTGTAATAAAGCAAATGCGGATATGCTGGGGTTTATGATTCTGCGCCTTTAAGAGGAATATTCCATTTTTTCATGTACTTCCATATGGAAGTTCTGCTCAGGCCTACGCGCCTGCCCGCCTCGGCCTTGTTCCAATCGCACTCATTGAGGACCTCGAGCAGAACCTGGCGGCTAAGCCGTTTACCGGATAGGCCAATGGTCCGGCCTGGTGAAGACTCCTTTAAAAGAATCGGCCGATATTCAAGCTGCCTTATTTCAACAGGCAGATCAAATATATCTATGAGATCTGTATTGCACAGGACAAAACCGTGCTCAATAGCGTTTTCCAGTTCACGAACATTGCCTGGCCAATTATAGTCCATCAGGATTCTCATGGAAGACTGCGAAACCCCTTCTATGCCTTTGCCTGTTTTTCTATTCTGGATATTTATAAAATGGCTGACAAGCAGGGGGATATCTTCCTTTCTTTTTCGGAGCGGAGGGATTGTAACAGGAAAAACCTTGAGTCTGTAGAATAGATCTTCACGGAAATGGCCCGTTTTTACAAGGTCTATGAGATTTTTGTTTGTAGCAGCGATAACCCGGAGATCTATCTTCCTTTTCCTGGACTCACCCACTCTTTCGATCTCCATTTCCTGCAGCACACGAAGGAGTTTCACCTGAATCAAAGGACTTATTTCTCCGATCTCGTCAAGCAGAATAGTCCCTCCATCCGCCTCCTCAAAACGACCGGTACGATCGCGGACAGCTCCTGTAAATGCTCCTTTGACATGGCCGAACAGTTCGCTCTCCAGCAGTGTCTCGGAAAGGGCACTGCAACTGACGGTCGCAAAAGGCATTCCCTTACGGGTGCTGTGGTGATGAATAGCTCCTGCGACCAGTTCCTTGCCCGTTCCGCTTTCACCCTGGAGAAGTATGGTTGCCTCACTGTTTGCTGCCGCCCTGATAGATGAAAAAACCTGCTGCATCTCATGACTTTTACCTATAATGTTGTCAAACCTGTGTACTTCACCCAACCGCTGGTTGGCTTCCTCGGCCCTGCGCCGGGCTTTTTCCAGTTCGGTAAGATCAGTAACCGTCTCTACTACACCCTTAATGGACCCATTTTCACCTCTGACAAGCCGGGCGCTTTTTATTACCGGCACATCATAGCCATCTTTGTGGCGAAGAAAACATTCCCGGCTATCAAGGCGGCCATATCTGTAGATGCCGCACTCACCAATACCGGTCGGGCAGGTCTCCTGGAAACATTGTGTAAAATTAAGGATTGTGCACGGCTCTCCTATTATCTCAGCCGCGGTATAACCTGTAATTCTTTCTATAGAAGGATTCCAGGAAGTTATATATCCCTTCTCATCAAGCGTAAAAACTCCGTCAGCCATAGATTCCAGAAGCAGTTTAGCAAAGCTGGAATCCAGTATATCCTGTGCGTTAAGTTTCATGTCGTCTCTCCATGCTTTACTGTCTAAACGTTAACATAACGTTACCAGCTACTATAGGTAACGCCCCGTTCAAATGTCAAGGCCTTTGATGGTCATTTTTGCTACAATTGTGTATTAGCTTTTTGGCTAAAATTACAACATGTTACATAACACTAGCCCTTTGGTCCGATTACAGATCACTTCACTATAATTCACTGGCACAGTTATTGAGTATTAATTAGCAAAAGATCAAATTTCGAAAAGATCGAGGGAGGGAACCAAGATGGAGACAAAAGAGCTGCACTCCGCACTGGAGCTTGAAAGATCGATAAAAAGCGGCGTTGCTCTTGTAGATTTCAGTGCCCCCTGGTGCGCGCCGTGCCGGACCCAGGAACCCATCCTTGAGCAGCTTGCTGTTGAATTTAAAGGTAAGGCGTTAATAGCAGCTATGAATGTGGATAATAGCCAGAAAATAGTAGGAGAACTGGATATTAGAAATGTTCCCACCTTGATTATTTTCAAGGACAGCCAGGAGATCAAACGATTTATAGGCGTCCATCAGAAAAATGCTCTCTCCAGAGAACTGGAAGAGGCCCTCAGTCAGAACAGGCAGCGGGCGAGGTAGAATTAAATTTCATGCTGAACTCACGGCACTATTATTTATGGGATTGCCGGCCCAGAATTTATTTATCAAAAAACAAAATTTACGGGAACGAATTATTTCCTGCTAAAAAGCAGGTATTGTCAGGGCGAACAAAAAGAATATGACCACTAAAGGGAGCGATTATATGAGCAAGTATAAAATAATTTTTTTTCCGGATGAAAAAGAGGTTGAAGTGGAAGCCGGTACCACAATCATGGAGGCTGCTGAAAAAGCTGGAGTATACATCAATAATCTTTGCGGGGGAAAGGGGGTGTGCGGCAAATGCCGGGTTCAGGTCATGAACGGCAAAATCCGTGCCGATAAGCACTCTATAAGCCTTTTATCCAAGCAGGAAATAGAAAGCGGCTATGCCCTTGCCTGTCAGACAAGGGTGGACAGCGACATGGAAATACTGATTCCACCGGAGTCGCGTCTCGAAGAAGAACAGATCATGATGGAGGGAACAGGGGTTGAGTATAGCCAACCGGAGAGAATCTCAGTCGCCAGGGCCCTATCAGACCCCCTGAGCCTTTTTGAACCGCTTGTCCAGAAAATATATCTGGAGCTAAAGGAACCTTCTGTTTCGGATAATATTAGTGACATGGACCGGGTTATGAGGGAGTTGAGAAAAAAGACCGACTACCAGAATTTTGAGATATCACTGCGATGCCTGCAGGGCCTGGCTGAAAAACTTCGGCACAATAATTGGAAAGTTACCGCCACAATAGCCAGACATGGGGCCCTCTGGCGCATACTGCAAATAGAACCCGGCGATACGACTGACAGCAATTACGGACTTGCTGTAGATGTAGGAACAACAACAATTGTGGCCCAACTGGTTCATCTGAAATCAGGGGCTGTGATAGGGGTTGAGGGCAGTCATAACCTCCAGGCCCATTATGGCGAGGATGTAATATCCAGGATGATTTTCGCCTGCAGCAGGGATGGAGGAATCGACTCTCTCAACAATGCTGTACTGAAAAACATAAACGGCCTCATCAAAACCCTGAGAGATGAAAAAAATATCCGCACTGAAGACATATCCGCCGTGGTAGCGGCAGGCAACACCACAATGAGCCACCTTTTTCTGGGGCTCATTCCTTGCTCTATCCGCCTGGACCCATATGTACCCACTGTGAATATTTATCCACAGATACCTGCCAGGATGCTTGGTATGGATATAAACCCGGAGGGTATAGTGGAGACGATTCCAGGTGTAGCCAGTTATGTGGGAGGAGATATCGTTGCAGGGATACTTGCTTGCGGAATCGCCGACAAGCCAGAGACAAGTGTTCTCATAGATGTTGGCACAAATGGGGAGATTGCAATCGGTAACAACGAATGGATGGTATGCTGTTCCGCTTCCGCAGGGCCAGCTTTCGAGGGTGGGGGTATAAGAAATGGTATGCGTGCGACAAGTGGCGCTGTAGAAAAAATAGAAATAAATAATGGAAAGGTCGAATACAAGAGCATAGGCAGGTCAAAACCTCGGGGAATTTGCGGCTCCGGACTTATCGATTGCGTGTACGAGCTGGCAAGAAACAAAATTATCGGCAGGGACGGGAAGTTCAACCTCTCTCAAAAGCATGAAAGAATCATTGAAAAAGATGGGGAGCCGCAATTTATACTGGTTGATTCAAAACACACGGAAAATGGAGAGGCCCTCACCATTTCTGAATCCGACATAGCCAACCTGATCCGATCCAAGGGAGCTGTATTTGCCGCAATTAAGTCTCTCATGGATTACGTGGGCCTTGGATTCAATGATATTGAAACCTTTTTTGTGGCAGGAGGTTTCGGTAGCTATCTTGATATACCAAAGGCTATCGGTATAGGGCTGCTCCCGGACATTGACCCTGAAAGAATAAAATTCATTGGTAACAGCTCCCTTATGGGTGCTCGAATGGCCCTGTTATCGGCACACGCACTGGAAAAAAGCGTTAAAGTAGCAAAGGGTACAACAAATATAGAGCTTTCCACTTACCAGCCCTTTATGGATGAATACGTAGCCGCGATGTTCCTGCCGCATACCAGCAGAAGGCTCTTTCCTTCGGTCAAATACTGAGCCTTCAGGTGAATGTCGCCCATAAATTGTAGGTAACCAAGATTAACCGAAAAGGAGGATATCATGGAAAGGCTGTTCAAAGGAATATCATTGGGCCGAGCCGAGCTGCGGAACCGTTTCGTATTTCCGCCTATCAAACTTGGGGCCGGCAGTCCCGACGGAACAGTGACAGACAGGCAACTGAATTTATACCGGCAGATCGCGAAAAACGGACCGGGATTATTGATACTTGAACCGGTTTCCGTCACCCCTGAGGGAAGAGAACACCCCAGGCAGCCCTGTATCCATCTTCCAGAAAGCGCGGCTGAGCTAAAAAAAATTGTTGATATAATACACGAAGAAAACCGTCTCGCCTGTCTGCACCTGAACCATGCAGGTGCAGCGGCTAACCCGAAAATAATCAACGGCCAGCCCAGGGCACCCTCAGTGATGACCTGCGTGGCAAGAGGCGGAAGCGTTTCAGAAGAACTTACGCAGCAGGAAATCGAGTTAATTCTCGACGCATACTCCGAGGCGGCAAAAAAGGCGCGGAAAGCAGAGTTCGATGTTATAGAAATACAGGGAGGCCACGGCTACCTGGTCTCGCAATTCCTTAACCGAAGGCTGAACAGGAGACAGGACAAATTCGGTGAAGACCCCTTGCTTTTCGCCAGAGAGGTTCTCTCACGGGTCAAACAAGGGGCGCAGGATACTCCTTGTATCCTTCGGATTTCAGGAAATGAGATGTCCCCCGAGTTCGGCATAAGCCAGGAGGACCTGCTTCCCCTCCTGAAAGTTTCGGAAGACGAAGGGATCAGTGCCGTTCATGTGAGCATGGGAAACGCCTGCTTCAGTCCGCCATGGTATTTTCATCATGCCGGCCTTCCGGAACAGCCACAGATTGATTCCCTTTCATGGGTCCGTGAACACACATCATTACCTGTTATAGCAGCGGGGAGAATGGGTCGAAAAGAAAAGGTGGTCCGTTTTATGGACCTTGGCCTCGCTGACCTTGTAGCAGTCGGCAGACCTCTTATCTCTGATCCGGACCTCATAGAAAAATGGCAAAAAGGGGAAGACAGTAAGATAAGGTATTGCGGTTACTGCCTGCAGGGATGTCTCCATCGCCTGCAAAGCGGGGAACCCCTGGGCTGCAACCTAAACCCGGAGATCGGCCGTCCCCCGCTGGGACGAACAGAAAATCCCATTAGTGTGCTGATAGCCGGAGGAGGCCCTGCAGGTATGAGTGCAGCCGTATATATGGCCAGACGAGGCCACAAGGTAACCCTCGCCGAGAAAGCAGATCATCTGGGAGGCCAGTTTGCACTCGCTTGGCAGGCCCCTGCAAAAGAGAGTATGAAAAAAGGCCTCGAAAACCTCATAGCTTCTGTAAAATCAGAGAAAGTGTCTTTGTTCCTGCAAAAAGAAGCAGATGAAAATCTTTTACACGATATCAAGCCGGACCTTCTTGTATGGGCGCCCGGAGCCTTTCAGAATGTCCCGGAGATCCCCGGGCTTGAAGAGCAAAATGTAATGACATCTGTTGAATACTTTCAAGGTGGCAAGGAGGTGGCGGGCCCAAGGGTTCTGGTTATCGGGGCCGGAAGAACAGGACTCGAAATAGTCGAAAAACTGGGCCAGGACGGTTACGAGGTGGTCACTACAAAAAGGACCGATCCTATAGGAAGCATGATGGAAGCCATTACTAAAAACCTTGTCCTGAAAAAAATAGGGGAAATGAACAATGTAATTGTAATGCCCCATACAACCGTCAAGGCTTTTCTGGCAAAAAGTGTTGATATTGAACAGGACGGAGCCAGAATGTCTCTGGAACCTTTTCAAACAGTTATTCTGGCCTCCGGAATGCTTTCCGCTTCAGGACCGGAAGATGAGCTATGCAAATCTGTTCCCAAAATAGAAGTCATAGGAGATGCGAAGGATGTCCGCGATATCTTCAGTGCCATTCATGAAGGATACGAGCTGGCCCTTGCATATTGAAAATCAGCCCGGGTTTTAGGCATAACAAAAAAAAAGAAGATTAGCCAATGAATACCACAGTAATATCAATTAACAGAAAAAAGGAAGTTCAAGCCCTCAAAAGGAGAGCAGAAAAACTTGAAGCCAGCCTTCAAAAATTTGAGGAAAAAATCAGGAAAATCGAACGAGGCTTAAACCGGTTTGACCTAAAGGCGATTGTGGACCAGGAAAAATGTGTCTCCTGTGGAATTTGCCAAAACCTTTGCCCGACAGGGGCCATTTCAATGGATTTGTTTGCCGAAATCGACACTCTGTTATGCAGAGGTTGTGGCCTCTGTGCACAAGAATGTCCCCAGGGAGCTATCAAACTGAATCCTGTCGGCCAAAGATACGCAAAAAAGACCGACAGTAATTCCTAGAACATTTCACTCAAAAAAAGGAGGGGTTTATATGGATGCTGAAAACTTTTCCGACATTGCCGTTGTTTCATGCGGAACCCTGTCTTTAGAGTTGAACCATTTAAAAAAGGAGGGCTTTCTGAATACCGATCATCTGCTTTTTACAACTCCCGGGCTGCACGAGGACGTCAAAGAGCTTGAACGTCAGCTCATCAAACGAATTAATCAGGCCAAAGAAAAAGTAGACAAGGTATTGGTAGTATATGGCGGCAAGTTCTGTTACGTTAATGCGGAAGAACCCACTCGCACCATGAAAACGATCATACAGGAACAGGGCCCGAATGTGGCGAGGATAAACGCTACCCACTGTATGGACATGATTGCCAGCGAAGAGGAGCGGGAAAGGATTGCCCAGGAAATCGCCGGCGGTCAAAAGATCTGGTGGATGACTCCTGGATGGATCAAGTTCCGGCACCAGGTATTTAAAGGGTGGGACCAGGGCCTTGCCAATGAAAATTTCCCCCGTCATACCGGTGGGGCCATTGTACTAGACTCGATCGGATTTGTGGACCAGTATATGGCTGAAAAGCCTGAAGACTTCCTGGAATATTCGGATTGGATGGGAATCCCTATACAGGGATACCCTGTTACCCTTGACCGCTTCAAATCGCTCCTGATGGAGCAGGCGCAGATTCTCCACGAAAGATAGGTTTGAATAAGGTATTAAATGCGGGAAAACTCATCCATAAAAATCAAAAAAGGAGGTCTGTTGCGCCGAATAAGAGGTGATTGAGTTTAAGGACATATATGGAGATTGAAGCCCTTATAAAGGATCTGAACAAAAAAATAAAAAGTTGTACAAAATGCCCTCTGGCTGAAACAAGAACAAATGCGTTATGCGGAGAAGGCAATCTTCATTCCCGGATTATGCTTGTGGCCCAGGCACCGGGAGAAAAAGAGGATATCCAGGGGAGTATGTTCATAGGACCCTCCGGGAAGGTGCTGGATGAACTCCTGCACGCTACAGGGGTCAAGAGAAAAGAATTATACATGACAAACCTGATAAAATGCCGGCTTCCAAATAACAGAAGGCCTAAACAGGCGGAAATTGAGGCGTGCAGCCCTTTTCTGGAAAAGGAAATATCTCTATTATGCCCTGAAATTATGGTTCCGCTGGGTTATTACGCAAGCCGGCATCTCTTAAGCATTTATGATTGTCCGGTCCCAGGTGCCAAGGCAGATTTCTCAGGTCTTTACGGAAGGTTGTTAATGGGCGGCAATCAAAAGCTCTACCCCCTTCCTCATCCTGCATCTCTGCTTTATAACAGATCCTTTAAGCTCCAGACCACGAAGAAATACAGAAAGCTTAAAGTTTTTTCTCATGAATGCAAATGGTTTCCCTTGTGTCCCATCAGAAATTTTGTTGATCAGGGCAAATTGTCCGGGGAATGGATAGAGCTTTACTGCAAAGGAGATTGGGAAAGCTGTGTGAGATATCACCTGGAAGAAAACGGCGAATACCACTCAGACCGGATGTTGCCGGATGGTACTTTCATTAAAGAGGGCAGCATTTAAAAAACCGAAGGAGAGTTAGTTCGTGAGGGCGTGGAGGCTCAAAGAGCAGGCCGACATAGAAAAAAGGCCGTTAGAACTGGAAAATGTCACCTTGCCTCACGCAGGAGACCAGGAGATCAGAATTAAAGTACTGGTCTGCGGGGTATGCAGGACAGATATCCATATCGCGGAGGGAGACCTTGATCTCAAAAAAGCCCCTATTACTCTGGGACATGAAATTGTAGGGGTGGTCGATGAGGTTGGAAAAAATGTAAAACGATTCAAAATCGGAGACCGGGCCGGAGTTTACTGGCTTTATAGTTCCTGCAGGAAGTGCAGACACTGTTTGTCAGGAAATGAAAACTATTGTTCATATTATGAGGCAACAGGATGGGACAGGGATGGTGGATTCGCGGAATATATTACCATACCGGAAGATTATGTGCTGCAGTTAAACAGGGTTAAACTCGAATCCGACAAGATCGCCCCGCTACTGTGTCCTGGAATAGCGGGATATGCTGCATTTAAACTGACAGAGGCCGAAAAAGGTTTTAAACTGGGAATTTTCGGTTTTGGTCCCACTGCCTATTTTGTGGTCAAGGTTGCGGAGTTCATGGGTATAGAGACCTATGTAAGTACAAGATCTCCTTCGAATATCGAACGGGCTAAGCAAGCCGGCGCCAACTGGGCTGCAGATTCATCTCAAGTTCGCATGCCTTGCCGGTTAGATTCGGCGATTATTTTCCCTCCTGCCGGAAACCTGGTCGAACCTGCCCTTTCGCAGATAGAAAGAGGCGGGACGCTGGTAATGGCGCCAGTGAGTTCATCCACGATTTCTATTCAGGAGTATAGTAAAAACCTGTGGGGCCGCTCAATAAAGACCCTGTATAATTTGAACAGCAGTGATGCTGAAGAATTTTTCAAAATAATCGAAGGCATTGATTTAAACATTAATACAGTCTTATTTCCCTTTGAAGAACTGCAGGAGGCTTTGATACTAGTCAAACAGGGTAAAGCTGAACAACCCAATGTAGTAATCAAAGTAGCGGATTGATTTTCCCTTGATTTAAGATAAAACCTTTTTAGAAAACCTCTGAAGCAATGAAACAGACGAGTAAATATACTGAAATCGATGAAGCGCGCAAGCTTTTGGGGCTGCCTGAATCCGCCACTATGGCAGAGATAAAAAAAAATCACAGAAAATTGATAAAAAAATGGCACCCTGATACATCAGTGGAAAACAATAAGGATTTGAGCGAAAAGATGACAAGAAAGATTAATCAGGCCTATAAATGTTTGATCGAATATTGCAACCATTACAAATTTTCATTTACCAGAGAGGAGGTTGAAAAATACGACTCAGGTGATGAATGGTGGTTCAAACGATTTGGGAATGACCCTGTATGGGGCTCATATAATTCTTCAGATAAAGACCAGTAATCGGTGGTGTTTGTAGCATGCCCAAAACAGATCCCTTTGAAAAATACCCTGATAGATACGAAGCCTGGTTTGAAAAGTATTCGACCGTATACAACGCAGAGCTAAAGGCGGTCAGGGACCTGCTTCCTGAAAATGGTTACGGCCTGGAGGTCGGGGTAGGCTCAGGCAGGTTCGCAGTTCCCCTGGAAATCAAACTGGGGATAGAGCCCGCCATTAATATGGCGAAATCGGCAAGACAGTCAGGCATACAGGTTGCTCGAGGCGTGGCTGAAAAGCTGCCGGTCAAATCCGGCTTACTTGACTTTGTCCTGATGATTACTACTGTATGCTTTGTGGACGACATACATCAGACCTTTAAGGAGGCAGGAAGGGTTCTTAAAGAGCAGGGATTCCTTATTGTGGGCCTGGTTGACCGGATTAGCCCTCTGGGGGAACAGTATATGGCGCATCAAAATGAAAGTGTATTCTATAAAGATGCCCTTTTTTACTCTGTCGACGAAATTGTGCAGGCGATGGGCCAAAACGGTTTCAGTAATTTCTATTTCAGGCAGACCATCTTTGGAAATTTGGCTGAAGTTCCCTCGAATGAACCGGTTATTCCAGGGCATGGGGAAGGATCATTTGTAGTGATAAGGTGTCAAAAAAAGCCACCTGAATTTTAAATACCCCTGGCACAAAGTTTTAACCCTGTAATAATAAACCTCCAGGTTTTAGAGAGGAAAATTAAATGGGAGATAAAAAATTTCTTTTTGGTCCGGTGCCTTCACGCCGCTTTGGCAGGTCCTTGGGTGTGGACCTGATCCCTTACAAGACATGCACTCTGGATTGTGTTTTCTGTCAACTCGGACGAACCAGTAACAAAACACTCCTCCGCAAGAAGTATGCCCCTGTCGACGAGGTTCTTAAAGAAATTGAAGAATGGCTTAAAACAGATGGAAAGGCCGATTATATAACCCTCTCCGGTTCTGGTGAGCCGACCCTGCACGAACAATTCGGGGAAGTACTGGCCTTTATTCGCGACAATAGCGATATCCCCTCTGTGCTCCTTACAAACGGGACACTGCTTTATCTTCCGGAAGTAAGGCAAGCTGCTTCACTTGCCAGCGTGGTAAAGGTCTCATTGAGCGCCTGGGACCAGGCCTCTTACATGAGGGTAAACCGACCTCACCCTGAATTGCCCTTTTCAGGGCTTATCGAAGGGCAGAAGGCATTTAGAAGTCAATTCAAGGGCAATTTATGGATGGAGGTTTTTCTGATAGGAGGAATGAATTCCACAAAAGAGGAGGTCAGAAAAATCGCCTCTCTGGCAGAGGAAATAGGTCCTGCCAGAATTCATTTGAATACGGCCGTTCGTCCTCCGGCAGAAGATTTTGTCCTTCCCCTCTCTAGAAACCATATAGAGGAGCTCACTCAACTGTTCAATCCGCCCGCCGAGGTTATTGCGGAGTTCAGTACCGATAAAGACCTTAAGCTGCAGGCTAACAAAGACACAGTACTTGCTATGTTAAGACGGCGACCCTGTACTGCGGAGCAGATTGCAGATGGATTCGGCATGCATCTCAATGAGGTCTCGAAATACCTCGGGAACCTTATTCGTGCGGATCAGGTCCGTACCGAAAGAAAGGACGGTAACGTATACTATGAAGCAGTCAGGATGGGAAATTAGAGTAATCAAAAGTGAATATCAGTTCAAAACAAAATGGATATATAATTTGTAACCGGATATTCTAAGTTCCGGCTATTGTCAGGCATTCAGGGCGTCAGTCAAACATGGGCGAACACGGTAAAACGCCCTGGCTCATAAACAGTAAAAACCTTTTTTCCTGAAGATAAACTAAGTGAGGTGTTTGAAATGCCAAGAGGAGATGGAACAGGACCAAGAGGACAAGGCCCAGGCACAGGAAGAGGCATGGGCGGAGGCAGCGGGGCCGGCGGCGGCATGGGAGGCAGAGGCCGCGGCGGCGGTTTTGGAGCAGGGCCTGGCGGTTATTGCGTATGTCCCAATTGCGGCGAAAAAGCCCCGCATGAATTGGGTACGCCATGTTACCAGCAGCAATGCCCCAAATGCGGAACGCCCATGACAAGGGAATAAACCGTGATTATAAGCCTTTTATAAAGTCAACCCTTCATGAGGTAAAAGGGACATCAGACGGGCTAAATCCGGCTGTTAATATATTTTTAGGTGTAATGAAAGTTCCTGCTAATTCGGGCCCTTTTACTTACCCCTTAAGTAAAAGAAGCCGGGTCCTGAAGCGGGGACGTGTTCCCTTAAATATGCGGAGCAAATGTGGCCGGTTACAACAGATAACCGGCCTGTCCTATTGGGTGTCAACAAGGTGAATTATTAAAAGGTATTGAGCAGTGTGTTTTTAAATAACATATGGTATACAGCCTTACAAAAACTGCAGGGGCATAGACACGATGCATAGTCCTGCCGTTCACCAAAGAGGTCCACTTGCAGGATAGTAATAAACGAACAATAAATTATCTTCGACTCTCGGTAACTGACCGCTGTAACCTGAGATGTGTATACTGCATGCCGGAAGAAGGCGTAACATTCATACCTCACAGCGAAATCCTGAGCTACGAGGAAATGCTTCGAATCATAAGGCTTTCTGCTCAGGTGGGTATTCGTAAGGTCAGGCTCACTGGCGGGGAACCCCTCGTAAGAAAGGACATTGTTGGTTTTATTAAGGAACTTGGAAAAATAGACAACCTGCAGGAAATAGCATTGACAACAAATGGGGTTCTTTTAAAAGAATTCGCACGTGAGCTCCGCAAATGCGGTATCTGCCGTATTAATGTAAGTATGGATACCCTCAAGCCGGAGCGATTTCATAAAATTACCAGAATGGACTTCTTCGACCGTGTTTGGGAGGGCATCGAAGAGGCCGAGGCGGCGGGATTCGACCCCATAAAGATTAACGTAGTTGCAATGAGGGGGCTCAATGATGATGAGGTGATAGATTTCGCCAAGCTCACTTATAAAAAACCTTATCATATAAGATTTATCGAATTAATGCCTCTAGGGGAAACAAACGACGAAGTAATAGAGAGATTCGTACCGGCAGAAGAAATACTTGATCAAATCTCGACACTGGGGCCCATAAAGCCGGTAGAATCAGGCCCGCTGGACGGACCTGCTCAGAGATACATCCTTGAAGGGGCAATGGGTGAAATAGGAGTGATTGCGGCCCTGAGCCATCATTTTTGCGATACATGTAACCGGCTTCGCCTGACTTCGGACGGCCGTTTAAGGGGTTGTCTGTTCTCGGACCATGAAACAGATATCAAAACACCCCTGAGACAGGACAAGGATGATGCTTATCTGATTAAACTTATTAGTGATACCATTCTTCACAAACCCAGAGAGCATGGACGGGACAGGCGTAATCTACGGAAATGTGTCCGCCCCATGCATAGTATCGGGGGTTAAGGAGGCCGGCCTGGAAACAGCCTTTATTTTTATCGATCCCAGAACGCACTTCGGTGACTTGACGCCAGAGTAAAGATTGCTTAATATAGGCATATTGGGGCAGAAGCCTCAGTATGTCGATTTCGGATCGGGACCTAAGGTCTCAGCTTAAACAGTAAAAACCGATTCGCAAAAAAGGCCACGAAGGCCTACTACCCTTGAAAGGAATGTAGGTCCCGTGGTTTTTTAATTTTAATTGAATGGACTTGGTGGAAATACTTAACAGACTTTTTGAATGTCATCACTGACCCCTGGCCGGTTACCCCATATGGTCACCTTTTTGTATACTTGAGGTAAAAATGAATCGGATAAATTATTTTATCTTTATTTTGGTGATTTCAATACTTTCAGTGTCTATCCATCTGCAAAATGCACGGGCTCACGGCACAGGCCACCGCGTAATCCGCGGTTCCTCCGCGATTACTGTGGAGTTTTTTTATTCCGATAATGAGCCCATGAGTTATTCCGAAGTCATGGTATTCAGCCCTGAGGATAAAAACGTGGAGTATCAGAATGGCAGGACCGACCGTGAGGGCAGGTTCGCCTTTTGCCCACGGTCCCCTGGAAAATGGCGAATAGAGGCTAATGATGGAATGGGACACAAGGCTCAGAGCGTAATCCTGGTTGAACAAAAAACCGATGAAAAACCTTATGAAAATTACCTTCCAGAGGCAAAGGCAGAAACACCCGCCACCACTTCCAAACCTCTAAAAACAGCTCTCGGGCTAAGTCTGATAGCCAACCTGGCCTTCGCGGTATATGTGTGGAGACCCGGCACAAGGACCAGAAAAAAATCAGCGAGAGGATAAAAATGAGCCGACTGTTTAAAGTCTTTTTATAATCCATATAAGGCCCGTGAAGCTTTTTGAATGCCAGCAGATGAAGGATCTGTTGGTTGCAGTTGTTTATTATAAAGGATAAGATATAAAAATATTCTGAGAAGGAAAAAATTGGTTGCTTTTACTGATATATAAATAAGGGGCTTAGGAAGCAAAAACCATGAAAAATGTGGTAAGCTTCCAAAATGCCATT
>CAZVGY010000023.1:0-41247 GCA_964627015.1 uncultured Desulfobacteraceae bacterium | reverse complement strand
TACCCTTTTAGGGTCACCTTTTATTCCACCCCTTTTAGGGGTGGTTGTTAAATGAACCCTCTTTATTATAGGGGGTTCAATAGAGTCATTAGATTATATCTGGTCTCAGGTGAGTCTATGAACTCCATTTTACTGCTCGTGACAACTTGAGCATTTTCTATAGGGAGCCTCTTTTCCTTCTTTACTGACCTCACTATGACAACTTCTGCAGTTATCATGGTAGGCTCTATCAAGTTTTAATATCCCGCCTTGCTCCTCAATTTGGTTGTGGCAGACTACGCATTTTTTAACGATATCCCCAGGTTTCCAAACATTTTTTCCATTTTCGTACTGGTGATGGCATTGGGCACATTCGACATTATATTCTTTGAAATGTCTGCCGTGACTGAATTTAACAGGACCTTTTTTGTCTTGTGCGTAACCTTTATTGTCTATTATAATTTCATCAATGATTTCAGAGGCAGTTTGTCTGGCAACTTGGGTGGGCATAGGAGCCACAGGTTCCGGAGTCTTTACAGCCTCCTCGGGTGCCGGGATTTCTTTTTCTTTCTCAACAGTTTGGGGTGGAATCTCCCTTTGTTTTTCAACAGCTTGAGGAGGAGTCTCTTCTCTGGTTTCGGGCTTCAGCTCTTCTTCGTCTCCGCAACCTGATATAGGAGATATTAGGAGCATTGCACAAACGAGTATTATAAAAAAATTGACCGTTTTCAAAATAGACCTCCTTTCGCGGTTTCCCCGGATCAGATTCACAATAAAATTCATGTTCTTCAGTACTTTTTTAGTTTATTACAGCAAGACAAAAACATAAAGGAGGAAAACAAGTTAAAATTACCGTGTTCATGTTATTAGAGGAATGAGAGATATAAGGTGTGGTTTTTACTTATAATTTTCTTTGCAAAGGCCCAGTTTTTTCATCTTGTTGTAAAGGCCTCTGGGATGGATACCGGCAATTCGGGCTGTCTGGTCAACACGGCCTTTTGTCTTTTTTAGTGCGTTTTCCAAATATATCCGCTCAACTTGTTCGAATATTTCTTTTTGGACATCAGGGAGGGTCTTATTCAGCCATCCATTAATACGAAGATCAACTGCCTGATCGAATCCTGTTGAACTGGAAATGACTTGATGAAGGCCGTCGGGCAATTCGGCTATGCCTATTGTCCCGTTTTTACAAAGGAGAATACTGCGTTCCACAACATTCATCAGTTCGCGAACATTACCCGGCCAGTTATAATTGCATAGGGCAGTCATTGCCTGATCTGAGAGCCCGTTTATCGGTCTTCCGATTTTATACCGGAAAAAAGCCATAAACCGCCTCACCATGGCGGGGATATCCTCCTTTCTGTAACGCAGGGGTGGAATTTTGAGTATCATGACGCTCAGGCGATAGTACAAATCCTGGCGGAAATTCCCTTTTTCGATCTCTTTTTCAAGGTCCCTGGTCGTAGCTGCTATCACACGAACGTCAAGCTCTATCACTTTCTCTCCCCCTATGGGCTTGACTTCATAATCTTGAAGGACACGAAGTAATTTAGCCTGTAAGTGAAGAGGCATCTCCCCGATTTCATCAAGAAAAATAGTTCCGCCATGCGCCATTTCGAATGCACCGCGGCGGTATCGAATCGCTCCGGTAAAGGCACCCCTCTCATGTCCGAACAATTCACTTTCAAGCAATTGTTCTGGCATTGCAGCTGCATTGACCGAAACAAACGGACCGATTGATCGAGGGCTTTCTGCATGAATTGCCTTAGCCAAATGCTCTTTGCCGACCCCGGTTTCCCCTACCAGAAGTATCGGCGAATCGCTTGGAATGACCTGGTTGACTTCTTCCATGAAGATTTTCATGGCATGGCTTTCCGAAATGAAATCTGCAATTTTAGGATCTGCATGACCCCGGCGGTTATACCTCTTTCTAAGAATGAACTGGCGTCGGGACTCCAGAGCTGTCTCTATAGCCTCTACCATGCTTTTCTTGGAGATGCCGGCGTAGAGAGCAACATCGGCACCAGCCGCAACCAGCAATGCGTGTTCTTCCGGTGAGTCGCTTTCGTGGATAACCACCGTTGTTGGGTTTTCAGGTAATTCATTGAGTATGGCAATGCCGTCTTCAAGAGGGCGCAGGACAAATTCCTGGCTGATAACTATTACGTCCGACCCGCTTTGCGTCAACTGATGCCGCGCCGATGACATTGTCCCGAAACTTTCCACCTGGACATCTGGGCCAGAAAGTTTTTGCGCCAGATAATTTTCAAGGGTCTTTTCTTTTATTGCCAGACCTAAACGTATTAACACTTTAGACTCCTTTGTGGTAAAATATTTCCGTTTATAGCTGTAATTATATGTTTATACAATAAAAACTTATCGGAATTTTTTTACCAATTTAGCTTTTTAAATCCCGTCTTTGAACACAGAATCTTGCATAAAATGTCCTTTTATTTCAATTAGTAATGAGCTTTTTATTAGACGCGATAACCAGTGAAAATATATCTCTTGAATTAATTCCTATTTTACGGTAGCAGAATGCATTTATTCAACTAAAATCGGTATGCTGGTGCTCATATTGTGCTCACAGGCACTGGAAAAAGCTGTTTGAAACGTAACAAATAACTTTGAATATCAACAAGTTATGCTTTGGCAATATCATGTGGCATGAAACCTGCTTATGTGGATGTGAAGTTTTTCTTGTTACACCGCACACATTTAAAAAGGATATTAAGAAGATGCACTTGTTAGACGATCAATTGGATTTTGGAAAAACAAAAAAATTGAAACGTAAATCCATTAAAGATTTTGACGAGGACAGTGACGAGAACAGGGGTAGTTTCAGGCAAAAGCGATCCGGCAAACGGTTCCATCGTAAAAAGACTCTAAAGGATGAATTTTGGATTGAAGATGATGACAAACGCCGGTCAAAACATTAAGGCTATTTTTTGGTTTTGAAAAAGGTAGGGACGTATAAATTTCTATATGTCGTCCGGCTTTTTAAGGTAGCAGTTTTTTATCCCTTTATACAAAAACGAAAAAAGAGAGAGCTGCGATCGAATGCAGTAAAATTGTCAATAGGAGGAAAAAATGCGAAATCAACAAGCTGAAAAATTATTATATGAGGACGGATCAGAGATTCTTAAACAGGCTATAGATGAAAACGTCTGGGGCATTGCTTCGGCCATTGATATTTATGGCTGTGATCCTTTGAAAATCAGGAATGCTGACGTGATACGACGATTTGTTGAAGAGCTTTGTGATTTGATTGAGATGAAACGTTTCGGGGAGACGCAGGTGGTCAATTTTGGGGAGGAAGAACGGGTTGCAGGTTATTCCATGGTCCAATTAATTGAAACCTCACTTATATCCGCTCATTTTGCTAACCTCACAAATACAGTATATCTTGATGTCTTTAGCTGTAAACCTTACGACCCCGATGTTGTGAAAAGGTTTTCACAAGAATACTTCGGCGGCGATAGCAGCGTGATGAACGTCACGTTGCGGCACTAGGGTTCGGGTCATGTTGAAGATCAATGTCTGTGAGGATATTGAAGAGGCCAGGTATCTATGGCAGCGCCACTGGCCTCAAGAATCTCTTTTTGATCTCTGGCCTGTAAGAGAGTGCTTTCAGAAACAATTCAGGCACCACCCCTTTTTTTTAGTGGCTTATGACAATAACAGATTTTGCGGAATGCTGGCTCTAAGCTGGATTGACGAAGAGTGTTGTTTTGGGCATTTTCCGGGTGAATTGTGGCAGGGCAGAACATGGTTGGAGCAGAACAGAATCGTTGCTGAAAACAGTAAAGTTGCCAGTGCCTTATTATGCCATATCCCTGGGCCTGCAGTAATTAGATACATTGAAAATACAAACCATCTCGGCGATAGCATAACAGGCGTGGATGAGACCGGGTACCTTTTTGTTCCAGGAGACTACAATTATTCTTTTCAGACATACCTGCAGAGTTTTTCAGGAAAAGCACGGCAGAATTTTCGCCGGGAAATGAAACGTCTCGAGGCAGGGGGACTTTGTTATAGGTTGGATTGCTACGATGACCTGGAACATATGTTCCGCATGAACCTGGAAAATTTTAAGGACGGTTCATATTTTAATGACTCACGCTTTCTAAAATCTTTTGAAAATCTTGCAGCCTGGTTACATTCCAGAGGCCTGCTTCGTATAACCACTGTAGTCATCGAAGGCGGAGTGGCCGCGGTTGATATGGGAGCCGTCTGGAACGGAACTTACACCCTACTGGCTGGTGGTACAAACTGGAATTACCCGGGTGTTGCCAAGCTTATTAATTTTTTTCACATGCAGAGAGCCTGTCAGGAGCGGCTGGCAGAAGTCGATTTTCTTTGTGGAGATTTTAACTGGAAAAACAGATTTCACCTTACTCCCCGTGCACTATACAAGGTATGCAATCAAAGGGCATCATTCAATACGCTGGATCTCCCAATCCGCCAGAGCATAGCTTATGCAGGCTAGCACCAAGACCCTTGTCGTGGGCACAACTCCGGATTATGTGGATTGGCTCCGGCGTAGCTGCCCCGGGAAGGGGCTTTTCCTTACCGACCTTGATTCACGAAGGATTTCGAAATATCCTTCTCCTTCTCCAGGGGAAGAAATCGTTTGTGATCTCTCCGATTATGATCTTGTTACAACAGTTTTGCAACGCCACCTGAAGCGCGAAGGCCTGAATCTGGATGGCGTGGCCAGTTACGATTGCGAATCAATGGAACTGGCCGCTGTCATTGCAGGGCAATATGCACTGCCATACCCATCAGTCCAGGCCATAAACAATTGCCGCAACAAATATATCTCAAAGACCATCTGGCAGAAGAATAGTTTGCCCACTCCAAAAGCCAGAGTTGTTAAATCGGCTAATGAAGCAGCGGTTTTTCAAAAAGAACTGGGTGCGGACTGTGTGCTCAAACCATTGAGTGGCAGCGGCAGCGAGCTTATCTATTCCTGTAGAACCGAATTCCAATGCAAACAGAATTTCAGGAAAATCAAAAATGGATTGCTTTTGCGCAGTGACCACAGGCTCTATAAGCCGTTGAGTTCCGACCATCCCTTAATCCTATCTGAAGAGCGTATAGGTGGCACTGAATACAGCTGTGATTTCATTCGAGATAACGGGCATCTCACCATTATCAGATTAACCAAAAAAATTATCGCCCCGGAGACTCATTTCGGCACCGCACTCGGCTATCTTCTGGAGCCTTCTTTGCCTGATGAAATTAATGAATATGAGTTCCGTTATATACTTGATAAGTGCGCTGAGGTGCTCGGCCTCGGGCGTGCATTTTGTATGTTAGACTTTTTGGTAGATAGGGGACGAATTGTCTTGCTGGAGCTTACACCCAGACCAGGGGGTGACTGCCTGCCGTTTTTACTTCGCCATGCTCTTAATCTGGATATACTGAAACTGTTTCTAGATTTTTCGAGCGGGATACCTCTATCTTTGCCCCTGCCTTGTATTGAAAATCCTTTTTTGGCCTTGAGAATACATGCGAGCAAATCAGGAGTTCTCAGGAGGGTGGACACAGAGCAGATAAAAAGAAATCCGCGCGTGAGAGAGATATATTTGATACACAGTCAGGGTGATATAATTAAGTTGCCTCCCGACGACTACGATTCGTGGGTGCTCGGACATATTATTTTTGAACCGGATCCTGAAATTGATATTGCAGCACAATGTCAATCCCTTGTTGAAGAACTTGTGATAGAAGTGGAATAATCATGCTGAATTACGATTTTAACGATTTGACAGAGAGATTAAAAAGGATTCTGCAATCACCCACCCCGATTTTGCCGGCGGAAAAACTACACGATTTTGTAAAATTCTACTTTGATCGTCGAGACTTTTATCTGAAAGTCTTGGAAAAAGCCCGGCCTCCCCTTTACCTGCAGGAAACAAAAATTTTGAGAGACAGGGCGTTTCAGATAAAAAAGGTCTTCAGGGAAGTCTTACCCGATGTATCATTTTATTATGCTGTCAAGAGCAACAACCATCCCGACGTGTCAAGGGTAATGCTGGAAGAGGAATTCGGCCTGGATGTCTCTAGTGGACTGGAACTGGAAACGGCATTAGATATGGGCGCCATGGATATTGTTTTCAGCGGCCCTGGTAAAACCTCAGCAGAGCTGAGGATTGCTGCTGCCCATAGCGACCGGGTTACCGTTCTGCTCGACAGCTTCGGCGAACTCAGCCTGTTGGAAAGTGTGGCATCAGAGATGGACAGGGAAGTCCGCTGTGGTGTGAGATTGACTGTAAAGCCGGAAGGTTTGTGGCGAAAATTCGGAATTCCACTTGAGCAACTGTCTGATTTCTGGGAGCGATCTCTCAAGTGTAAATATCTCAGACTCAAAGGACTTCAGTTTCATACTAGCTGGAATCTTTCTCCTGATCCGCAAATCGAGTTTCTTGATCAGATGGGGAGATTCCTTTCTGGCATGCCGGATTCGTTCAAAACCAGCCTGGAATTTGTCGATATCGGAGGCGGTTACTGGCCGCCTCAGGGAGAATGGCTGCATATGGCTGGCACGCCCCGGGGCAGGCTGCTGGATGCCTTGGGTTGCGGAGATAAAGACGATGGTTGCCATCATTGGCTGTCTTCGGCTCCTATTGAAGATTTCGCAAGAAAGATTGCCGCAGCTATTAAACGTTCTCTATTCGTAGTGGTACCTTGCAGAATATGTCTGGAACCAGGCAGGTGGATATGCAATGACGCGGTGCAACTATTGATTTCTGTTATAGACAAAAAGGCCCCGGACCTGGTGATAACAGATGCCGGAACCAATGCTGTAGGTTGGGAGCGTTTTGAGACCGATTATTTCCCCATTCTTAATCTTACTCGCCCTGCTATGGTTGAGAGGCCGTGTAATATCCTCGGGTCTCTGTGCACACCTCATGATGTATGGGGGTTTTATTACTGGGGCAGTGAAATAAAGTGCGGGGATATACTTATGATTCCCACACAAGGGGCATATGTATACAGTCTTTGTCAGAATTTTATAAAACCGTTACCCCGTATGATCACGATATGATTTTGTTATATCTGGGAGGGAAGGGTTCGAGGGTTAAGGGTACTGAAAAAAACCGTTAATTTATGAACTGCGAAGCCTTGTTTTTTCTATGATCAGGAGGTTGCCGTCGTAAGTTAGTATTCCCAGCATTATAGCGCATACGAGTCGATATATATCTACTGAATAGTAGCAGCTCTGAGCAATGGGGTTAGGCTTTAGCGGGTCCGCTATAAGGACCCTGCGCTTTTCTTTTACATATCCTGTTAAGACTACAAAATGGCCGTTTGGCTCGCCCCGAACATCATCATAGTCAAAGTCCTCGCCCGTTCCGTATTCTCTTGCGGAGGCATAAAGATAGGTTGCACTAAGTCCAGTCAGAATAGGAATGGAGCGTTTCAGGTACCTTCGAATTAATGATGGCCTGATCACCTCGAACCTGAGTCGTCCTCCTGAGTCAAGGTAATCTATATAAGCTTTGGTAACAACTTCGAAGCCGGGTATATGTTTTTTATATGAGAGTTGGAATTGAAGCTTGTTTCTTATCTCTTTACCGGAAAGCACAGACCAGGTAGGATCGAAGACCTGAAGGTTGTATGGTATTATGGTTGTTCTATACCCCCTATTTAAAGCATGACAAGCAAGGTAGACTGCAAGCGTACCTCCTTCGACCAGGTTTGAAGTTTCAGATATTACCTTTTCTAATGAAACCCTGTCTCCATAATATCTATAAACTGCATGAAGGCACGCCGGACCACAGGTTGCGTTGTCCGGCTGTTTGCGAATATCAAAATCAAGAGTGATATCTGTCATTTTATAACAGAAACCTATTAAGCGCCATGCGAATTTGTGCGCCGGGGAGGAGGAAGGTCCTTTTTGTAAACCACAGTGCGATACGGAAAGGGTATCTCCACTCCTTCCCTGTCAAACCTTTTCTTTATTTCTTCTAAGAGCCAGAATTTTGCCGACCAGGCCGCGTCAATATCTTCCACCCATAGATACAGCCTTAGGCCGATGGAGAAATCCCCATGGGAAATTACTCTGACCCAGGGTTCCTCTTCCCCTTCCAGCCGATATGGACACTTATCAGCCTCCTCCAGGATCAGTTGGCGGGCGAGATCAATATCTGTGTCATAGCTGACATTTAACTCAATAGTACATTTGATTTTAGGGTCTATAATACTGAAGTTGTTCAAAGTCATTTCATCTATTTTTGAGTTAGGGATAATCATCCTTTTGTGTTGCCAGGTTCTTACTATGGTATGACGCAGGGTTATATCTTCTACAGTACATAATTCACCTTCTATGGAGAGCTTATCCCCGATTCGAAAAGGTCGATATACTGCAAGGGAAAGGCCTGCTATCAAATTTGCCAGTGTGGACTTTGCAGCAAAGCCAATAACGAGAGCTGTTATTCCTGCACCTGCTACCAGGGCGCTTAAAAAAGCCCTTAGACTTGGAACAAGGCTGGCATAAAATAAACCCACAACCAAAAAAATGAGCAGATTTTTGATCCGTATCAAATATCGAATTACTGTTTCGTCCACCTTTTGTTTGAACTTGCCTACAACCCAGTTGGGCTTTTGCATAAATCGGGTTGTAACTTTACAGGTTGCCCAGGCAATAATGAACATCAATATAGCTAAGGCCAGCGCACCAAAATTTGTTGTAGGATCAATAAAGCTGAAGACCGTTATCTCGCCTAAATCCATGTTTATCCCCTGATAATGAAGAAATGAAAATTTGTTTACCAGTTACTATTTCTTGGTAAACTCTTTTTCTGATCATTCCTTTGTCTCTGCTTTTTCCCTGGATTTATCATTCCATACTTTAATCAGGTACTCTTTTTGCTTCTCAAATTCAACGGCCTGTTCTTCCACGAGGTTTTCTGCCTGCTCAGAGGACATATCAAAACTCTGACGTACAAATGATGCCACTCGGGCAAAGTATAAGGGCGTCATCAGGTCAAGAAGTTTGTCCCTGTTCAAAGTCCACAGGTGATAGGTTGCTGCAATTTCATAGAGGATTTGAACCCAGGTTACGATGGGCATGTAAAACTCACTAGATTTCATTTTTGCAGTTTCACTGATTTGATTGAAACATTCCTTACAGAAAATTTCTTTCCAAAAGGTTGAAAACTGCTGGTACCCGGTTTTGAAGAGGCTGATCATTAATTCAAGGTCTACATTAACATGTTCAGGCTCCAGATGCCCTTCGAACCCGAAGGTTTCTACAGGCTGACTTCCATTTACACCTTTCCAGAAACTCTCAAATCTCTCCATAAGAATGAAAAGGGCCGAGAGTACCTGCCGGAACATGGGCCCCAGGTGTTGTCCTGGATCTTTAACATCGTGTATTTTCACTCCTAGATTGGACTGACAGATCCGAAACCCCTGGGTTATGGCATTAGTAGTCATCCATATGTCTATACCGAAACGGGCTACGTCTGTGGTCCAGACATCCTGTTCCGCATAGAACTTTGCTACATCTCTTGATATGGCAAAATCCCCTCCAATAGGCTGCCTGATTCTTTTTCCGTAAAGCGCTCGAGTTAGGTTGTAGACGATATTGTTAGTAATTGTCCCGTCATATTTATGCCTCACATAGACCGGCGCGACGAACTGGTATCCCCTGCTGAGAACCGGATCCAACAGGTATCTCACCCAGTCCGCAGTAATACTGCGAAGGTCAGAATCGACCATCGCACACACCTGAACCTTGAGACGGGCGGCAGCCTCAAATAATGATCTCAGTGCGGTGCCTTTGCCCCCCGGCCCACGGTAAATAGATACAAGTTTTTCCTGCCAGGGCTTGATCTCGAATTCTTTGGCCATCTCCCGTGTGTCATCAGTAGAGCCCCCGTCAGCAACGAAAATGACACTTCTTTTATCTCCATAGTGAAAGGCCAGTCCGTGTGTTACCATTTGTATCACATGTGAAATGGTGCTCTCATTATTAAAACAGGGAATCCCGATAAGGATATCGGCCGATCCGATTTCTTCAATCCTTTTGGAAGTGTAAGCCCTTAGAGCAGTGTCATAATCCATGGGTATTCCTCCATCTTGCTCGTTGTTATGTCAGCTCTTGGGTTCATTTATTTGTAATTATATCATGCTTTTCATTGAGGTAAATCAAAATGATCAAGGTCTCAAAGAGAATTTCGAATATACAGGCCCACAAATGCAAAACTGGCACCACTACCATGATTCTGTTTCTTATTTTAAAATCAAATATCTTGATTCTATGAACTTTATCTATTATTTTTGACACATTGGATCGCTGGTCAAAAAGTTAAGTTCTAGCTATACTAGCGCAGTTGTAAATTTAAATTTTCTTCCCAGATACTTAATTTTCAATAACCTGGCAGGTGAAAATGAAATCCATCCTTGTAGTCTCCCAGAAGCAAGAGATCTTGAAGATATTCCAAAATACTGCTCGTCCGGAATTCACAATCGCCAGGTGTCCGGATCTGGATTCCGCTTTAGAAACACTAAACAAAAAGCGCTACGATCTCCTTCTGATTGAGATAGAAATTCTGGCAAAAGAAGTTAAACAGGGCCAAGGGTACAGAGATGCCTTTCATCCTTTTCTGCAGTTGTATCCGACAATAGAGATTGTCATCCTCTCATCCAAGGAGATGAGTAGAGAGGCAGTGACGGCGGTTAGAGAGGGGGCAAGTAATTATCTAATTCATCCAGTATACGCCGAGGAGATCAAACTTATTGCAGACACTGCTTATGATTCTTTTATAAAGGCATCGGAACTGGACTACTTGCGGGGACATTTTTGGAATACAGCCTGGCTGGAAGCCATACAGACCAAAAATCCGCTTATGAAAGATGTGTATGAGAAAATTCGTCTAGTAGCACCTACAAAAAGTACTGTTTTACTTACCGGAGAGACTGGTACTGGCAAAGGTGTTCTGGCCAATCTGATTCACCAGCATAGTAACCGGGGGGAGTCCCAATTCGTTGCTGTCCATTGTGGTGCTATCCCTGACTCCCTGCTGGAAAGTGAGCTTTTCGGCCATGAAAAGGGAGCCTTTACAGGTGCTGTTAAACGGAAGCTGGGTAAATTTGAAATAGCCAAAGGAGGAACGATCTTTCTTGATGAAATTGGAACAATTTCGGCTTCCGCACAGATAAAACTCCTCCAGGTTTTGCAGGATGGTACCTTTCAGAGGGTAGGTGGAGAAGAGACCCTAAAAACTGATGTAAGGGTAATTGCAGCGACCAATGTAGACCTAAAAGTTATGTGTGACGATGGATATTTCAGAAAAGATTTATTTTTTAGGCTCAATGTATTTCCAATAGAGGTGCCGCCTTTAAGAGACCGCCATGAAGATATACCTCATTTTATTGAGGCCTTTCTTAAAAGGATGAACACCGAGAATTTTAAAGAGGTGAATGGAATAGACCCTATAGCACTGGACGCCCTGATGCGTTATCCATGGCCGGGAAATATCAGGGAATTGGAGAACCTTATTGAGCGGGCCTATATTCTTGAAAAGTCCAATGTGCTTACCCCAGAGAATTTTCCCAATAATATATTGCATGATGGTATTCCATCAACAAGTGTTATTGTGGACTCTTCTAAGACACTCTCAGATGTGAAAAGAAAAGGCTTGGAGGATATTGAGAGGCATTATCTCAAAGAAATTCTGACATTACATAAGGGTAAGATAAAAAGTTCCGCAGCGACAGCTGGCATAACCACGCGCCAGCTCAATAAGTTAATGGCCAAACATGGGCTAAAAAAAGAGGCGTTTAAGCTAGTGTCAAAAGAATAAAACAAAAAGGAAACATAAGTTCCGTTTTTGGAATATAAGGAACATGAAGTTCTGGTGTATGTATTTTTTATGGTTATTCAGTATGTTATTATCAGGTCTGTCCTTCCTCGGGAGGGTCTTTTTATATGCTTCACATTTTCCAACCTGTCACTCCTGTTCCGGTTCCCGGAAGAATATTTAAGAAAGTGATTGAAATTTATATAGATTTTAACTTGGCATATTAATTGCTCCACTAGATAAACGAAAGACTCAATTATACGGCTTATAACTGTGGGGTGGATTATAATGAGTGAGGAACACATTGTTGTTAAAGGCCTTATAACACCCGCGGGCTGGGACAAAAATGACAATGTAGTCTCTATTGCTTTAGCGGGTTTTGATGAAGAAGAGTATCTGATTGATAGAGATAAAACAGGTATGAGACTCATCTCCTTTCTCCGGTCCAAGGTCCAGCTAAGCGGAATAGTGAGATACGAGAATGGGGCTAAACGTATAAAGGTTGAAGAATATTTCCTCCTAAAAGAGGCTGATTCATCCTGCATTGACCCTGCTGAAAAACCAAAGCGAACTGTCAGGAGGGGGAATGTTAATAGAGCCCTAACAGATAATTGACAGGACTGGCAAATAAACCAGAAATAAAGAACCGGTTTTTCTGTCAGGCCCTCTCCTGCCTCAAATGGACTGTAAGCCTTATAATTGACCCTTCCAAATTCATAAGAAATTATTAGACCCGAAAATGTAATTCCTGGGCGTTTCTGGATTTTAAAGGGATTAATGTGCCTACAGATTCTCTGGAAATACCAGGTTTAAACTTAGTATAAAAACGGTTCGGATTTATCTGATTTTAGTTCTGGCAGGTTTTCACCAATACATTCGTCCCTATACCTCGCCCTGTAGAATATCTTCTGGTGATTGCGGAATTTAAAGTTCTTTTGAGCGAATAAAACGGAACCCCAGGTTCCTGTTATGTTTGTTCAATTATTTCAGCGTGTTGAGCCTTTTTCAACAAAGCAAAAACTGGAAATCAATCATAAGGAAGAGATTCATCAGAATTAAATGTTCTGTCTACAGGTCGTTTTAAAAAGAATAAGAAAATAATTTCAAGAAGTTATACCTTAGGCATATATATTGCTGTTAGGTGCTCAATGAATAAATGTTTCAAACGCTTTTCAGAATAGGGTTTTTGTAGAAACCATGTTGAATGGCAGAAAATCCAGAGAGTTGGTCATCAAGGGAACCATTTTTGCCTCAGAGCGGGATGAGGAAGGTGGGGTAAAAACCCTTATTATCGATACCGATGAACAGGATGAATATCTTATCGCCCAAAACGGGCCGGCTAACGAACTCGTGAAGCTCGTGAAAAAAAGAGTGACCCTGATAGGTTTCGTCAGGGAAGATGATAGAGGCCAGGACCTCTTTCATGTTAAAACTTATATCATACACGAGGAAAACCCCGAAAACGATAAGCAATGTATATGATTAATATAATTCAAGGATGTTATTATAAACATTTTTGTTATGACGAGTAATACGTTGATGGGGGTTAAAAATGATTACAATGATTTTTCCTTGATAAAGGCAGTCTCTAAGGGGATTTAAATGGCTGATAATACAGAAGATGCTTTGATTACTGAAATACAAGATTCTTTGCGGATTGCTGGCGAAAATGCTCCTCAAAAGGGTTATGAAGGTGGTGAGGACGAACCTTATATGAATGCGCGCCAGCTTGAGTATTTCCGGCAAAGGCTCTTATCGTGGCGATTACAAATCCTTAAAGATTCCATAGCCTCTCTGGATCAGCTCAAGAAATATGACTGGAAGGAAACTGATATACTGGACCAGGGTTTGCAGGAGATGGCCACGATCCTGCGGTTACAAATGAGTGACCGATCTTTGAACCTGATTCGTGAAATTGACGAAGCTTTAACAAGAATAGAAGAGGGGACTTATGGTTACTGCGAGGAAACTGGAGAGGAGATAGGTACTAAGCGTCTGGAGGCGCACCCTATTGTGACCCTTTCTCTTGAAGCCCAGAAATGCAAGGAAAGGTATGAAAAAAGCCGTTATTAATTTTATGAATGTTCGAACGGCTGAGGATGATCAATAAACCCAATAAAAATTACGGAGATCAAGCATGAACAGAGAAGATATTATACGGGAATTGTCGCCTGTTATAGGTTCTAACAAGGGAGCCGGGGCTGTACTGAATTCTATCCTGGAAACTATTACCAGCGCGCTCAAGAAGAAAGAGGATGTGAGGATCTCAGGATTTGGGACATTTAAAGTCACAAGGAGAAAGGCGAGAAAGGGCATAAACCCAAAGACTGGCGAGCCTATAATGATCAAGGAGAAAAACGTACCCAGGCTTGTCCCTGCTAAGGTCTTAAAAGAAATTGTGAGTTGAATATCTGTATGGCCTGCTAGATCCAGCTAACATCAGATAGGTAATGTGTCTTTATTGACTGTATAATTTTAGGCATGCCTGACACATTTTTTTTGAAGCGTCCCCATTCTGGTAAAGGAAATAAAGTATAGCTGGTAGTAACTGCGGATTTAAAAGCAAACAAGATCCGGGGAAGATGAAATACCTATGTTTGTCATTATTATGACGGCGCTTTTTTTTGCGGTAGCCCTGTATCTCTTCATTGAATTCATGGTTCACAAGCATAACCTGAATTCTATCCCCATACGTATCCACGTAAACGGTACACGCGGCAAATCTTCAGTTACGAGGCTTATTGCAGGCGCCCTGAGGGAGAATGGACTCAAAGTCTATGCAAAAACTACAGGGACCCTTCCAAGGATGATTATGGAAAACGGGAATGAGTATCCTATATATCGTCCTGGAGGAGCGAACATTATAGAACAGTTGCGAATAGTTTCACTCGCGGCAACTAACAAAGCTGATGTCCTGGTAATTGAGTGTATGGCGGTTCATCCATATCTTCAGTCGATTACAGAACTGAAATTCATCAAAGCTACCCATGGTATAATAACAAATGCAAGGGCAGATCATTTGGATGTTATGGGACCGACAGAGAAGGATGTCGCCCTTGCACTCCTTGGAACGGTGCCCCGTAAAGGAAAACTGTTCACCGCTGAATTGGATTATATTGAAACATTCGAGAGGGCTTGTAAAGACAGGAAAACCGAACTCTCTGCGGTTACCCGCTCTGAAATTGAATCAGTATCCGATGAAGATATGACTGGTTTTAATTATCTGGAACATAAGGAAAACGTGGCCTTAGTCCTTAAATTGTGCGATTCCTTGAATGTAACCCGTGATGTTGCGTACAGGGGAATGTGGAAGAGCCAGCAGGATCCCGGGGCCTTGAGTGAACATGAAATCCAATTTTTTGGAAGAAAACTTCTGTTTGTTAACGGCTTTGCCGCTAATGATCCGGAGTCCTCAGAACTGATTTGGAGACTGGCCCTTGAAAGCCATCGGGAGTTCGATAGAAAAATTATGATCCTCAGCACACGTGCGGACCGCCCCGACCGTTCAAAGCAGTTAGTAGAGGCTTTCGTAAAATGGCCTCCCGCAGATCGATATGTTTTGATGGGTAGTGGGGTATATCTGCTTTTCCGAAAGGCTGTTGCAAATGGAGTTGATCCGTCCAGAGTCGTGTATGCGGAAGGATTACCGGCCAGTGAAATATTTGAAGAAATTATTGCTATTTCCGGTCCGTCAGCCCTGGTCATGGGAATAGGAAATATTGTCGGCCCTGGAATGGAGCTTGTAAACTATTTCAGAAACAGGGCTGTACAGAAATAGGGATTGTTATGGAAGAGCTTGTCAGTCTATCAATAGGGATTGGTCTCGTCATTAGTCTTGCCTTCTCAGAACTACTTGGGCTGACCGCAGGTGGAATGGTTGTTCCTGGTTATGTGGCCCTTTATCTGGACCGACCAATTATTGTTGTTATTACAATGGTCATTAGTTATCTAACTTATTTTATTGTCCACTCATTAAGTGCTGTAATGATTATTTATGGGCGGCGCAGGACAGTCATAATGATTCTGGTAGGGTTTGCCATGGGGGCTGCCGTTAGATCTTTCGGCCATCTCCAAATTCAAATAACATCTATTGATTTAATGATTATCGGTTATATCATTCCGGGGTTGATTGCTATCTGGATAGATCGACAGGGACTTGTCGAGAGCCTTTCGTCTCTTATTATCGCCAGTGTGATCGTACGAATAATTCTTATTCTGGTGACCGGTGGGGAGATAGAGATATGAAGAAGATATACTGGCGTCCCAGCAAGGTGCCTCGCTCAATGCTTATCATCATTACGATTATTGCTATTGCATCATTATCTTCTGTTGAATTGATAAAATCTAGAAAAAAACAGCCTTTTTATGAGGAGAAAATTCAGGCTGCTGATTTAATGAAAGAAGGAATGGAGGTGCTCAAGAAGTATCGCATAAAACATTTAGGTCCTATTGATAATGAGGCTGACCCTTCTAATTCCGGTTTGATCGGCATTTCTACCTCCCCTATTACAAGCAAATTCGGTTACCTCCCGGCCAAACAGACTAGTGTCAACCCCAACTGGGCGGCGGTTATGGTTGAGATGCTGAAACGAGCAGAAGTAAAAAAGGGGGATGCTATAGCGATTGGATTCTCCGGATCCTTTCCCGCAATCAACCTGGCAACCCTCGTCGCTGCCGAAGTGCTTGAGTTGAAATGCATACCTATCACAAGCGTCGCTGCCTCAACATGGGGAGCTAATATTCCGGAATTTACATGGCTGGATATGGAGCGAATTCTTGATACGAATAAGATCGTCTCCAGTCGTTCTGTGGCCGCTTCCCTCGGTGGTCTGGATGACAGGGCTTTATCGCGGTCTAGGAGAGGGCGCGATCTTTTATATAAAGCGATCAAGCGCAATCAGATAGACTCTATTGAGAGTGAAAACATCAGCGAAATAATTGATGTGAGGATGCAGATTTATCAGAAACTTGCAAAAGGGAAAAAGATAGCGGCCTATGTGAATATCGGCGGCGGAATCGTATCAGTAGGGACGGTCACGGCTAAAAAGCTTTTTAACCCCGGCCTCAATAAAAGTCCTTCCCCGGCGGTTTTGAAAATCGATAGTGTCATGACCCGATTTGCAAGGAGTGGGGTGCCTGTCATTCATATGGTTTATATAAATTCTCTTGCAGAGAAGTACGGCCTGCCAAAAACTCCAGCCATTATACCAAAAATCGGTGAAGGGTTTATATTCGTGAAAGTACAATATAACCTTTACCTTGCTGCAGCCAATCTTACTATATTGATATTTGTTCTTTACATTTTTCTAAGATCTGATTTAGGATTTAGAATATTTGGCACCCAGCGCATAACTCAGTCTCCCAAACATCCTGAACCAATGGTATAAATAAAGTCACGTTAGTAGCATCAAGAAGAATAGATAAAAAATGGGAGAAAAGAACCAACAACGGGTCTTTGCCAATCTCACCGGACCCATAGGAGAGGTGTTATGGAATCTGCTGCTCATTACGATGGGCAGCGTTCTTTGTGCGGTTGCTGTCAATGGCATTCTAATTCCCCGGCATTTTTACGGAGCGGGATTTACAGGTCTCGCTCTTTTGATTCACTACCTTAACCCTTCCTTAACCCTTGCTGTTATCTACTTCCTTTTGAATATACCTATGTTTTCTCTAGGTTGGATGTACGTGGGGCGTCGTTTTTTTCTTTATAGTATCGCCGGGATGTTGATATTTTCAGGTGCAATAGCATGGACCCATATCTCCCTTCCGGTATATGACAAGATTTTGAGTGCTCTTTTGGCCGGGATCATCATGGGTACAGGGTCAGGTATTATCCTGCGGTCTCTAGGCTCTGCAGGTGGTCTGGATATTCTCTCTGTTATCTTTTTTCAGCGTTTCTCAATAAGATTGGGAACGACTATATTAGGATTCAACAGCGTGGTGTTGATTACCGGTGCCTTACTTTTTTCTCTGGAGGATGCAATTTATACTCTTATTTACCTGTATGTAAACGCACACATTGTAAACGTTGTTGTGACAGGCCTTAGTCAACGAAAGGCGATTTTTATAGTATCACGAGAATGGGAGAAAATTTCTCAGGAGATAATGGGAAATATACAGAGGGGCGTTACCATATTAAAAGGGCGTAGCGGTTATGAGGGCCGTGACATGCAGATTATTTATACGGTTATTGCCATGCAGGAACTTCCTCGACTCAAGAATTTGGTTCGAAAAATCGACCCGGATGTGTTTGTTGTCGTTTCTGATACCCTTGAAGTAATAGGCACACGTATAGGAAACCAGCCCAGGTGGTAAAGAATCTGACTTTTTGTTACACTTTTCTGTAAAAGAAATAGTAATGAATCTAAAAAAGAGAGATAAAAACCGTTCTTTTTTGATTATAGGATGAGCCAAAATGCTTAGATTCATAAAAAAAGTTTCTGGAAAGGCTGGCTTGCCCCCAGGCACCCTTGTTCATGTGGGTGAAAAGAAAATTGATAAAGCAAGAATACGAATTATTGACTATGATGAGGGTAGGATTGACGAGACAGAACCGGCTGCAGTGGATGAGTGCTTTGCTTATAAGGATACTTCTACGGTGACATGGATTAATATCGATGGCCTCCATCAGACTGATATAATCCAAAAACTTGGTGATGATTTTGGTTTACATCCTTTAAATATGGAAGATATTCTTAATACCGGCCATCGTCCCAAGATGGAGGATTTTGAGGATTATTTGTTTTTGATTGTGAAGATGCTCACCTATGACGATGAAGATAAACTAGTAAAAGTTGAGCAGGTCAGTTTAGTCCTTGGTCCCCATTATGTGGTATCATTCCAGGAAAAGGAGGGAGATATATTTGAGCCCATCCGGGAAAGACTCAGGAAAGGAAAAGGGCGGATCAGAAAAAAAGGGCCAGACTATCTCTTTTATACACTCATTGATGCCATTGTGGACAACTACTTTTTTGTTCTTGAAATGATTGCCCAGGAAATCGAATCACTTGAAGACACTATTATGAGTAATCCCACGACCGAGTTATTACAGAAGATTCACAATCTAAAGAGAGAACTTATATTTCTAAGCAAATCAGTATGGCCATTGAGAGGGGCTATTAGTGCACTTGAGAGAAGCGAGTCAGGGCTCATTCAGGGAAAAACCACCGCCTATCTTAAAGATGTCTATGATCATACCATTCAGGTAGTCGATACTGTGGAGACTTTTCGAGACATGGTTTCCGGAATTCTCGATGTATATCTTTCCAGCGTCAGCAATAGAATGAATGAGGTCATGAAAGTCCTTACCATAATTGCCACCATATTCATACCCATGACATTTCTTGCAGGCATATATGGTATGAATTTCAAATACATGCCAGAACTGGAGTGGCAATGGGGCTATCCCGTTCTATGGTCCATAATGTTTTTAATAGGGCTGCTTCTGGTTTCATATTTTAGAAGAAAGAAATGGCTTTGATTTAACGTTCAATTTTATTTATCTGACTTTCACTCCGATTCCGTTATTTAATATCAATATCAAGATTTCGGCTGTGGTGAACCTGGCAGGCGGCATTATTATAAAGAGCCAAGATGGTAACCCAATAAGTTGCTGTACTTTTCAAAAGGACGTCTTTTGAACTCAGAAAAATGATGCTGAATACAGATATGTTTGTGTTTTTTGCGGTGGGCGGACATTAAGAATCAATAAAGGAGGTGTGGTATGTCTTACCAGAGCATTACTGTATATCAAGAGGAATACGTGGGTGTCATTACACTCAATCACCCCGAACACATGAATACTTTCAGTTCAGAGCTGGCAAGGGAACTCAACCAGGCCCTCTTGAATATGGATATGGAAGGATCAATAAGGGTAGCGGTGGTAAAGGGAGCCGGTAAGGCATTTTCTGCGGGTATAGATATGGCTGAGTTTCCGGGAAAGACCCTTCTGGAGTACAGAAGATGGATAGGAGAGATGGAGCGGATGAGCATGGTGATTGCCGAAATGAGGAAACCTGTGATTGCTTCTGTCCATGGCTTCGCAGTGGCTAACGGCGCCGGTCTGCTTGCGGCCTGTGACCTGGCCATAGTAGCCGAAGGGACAAAAATCGGTGCAAGCGCCATAAATGTAGGCCTCTTCTGTATGGGACCAGCGGTCCCCATTTCGAGATCTATAGGCAGGAAAAGGTGTATGGAAATGCTACTAACAGGGGATCTTATCGACGCAAAGGAGGCGGAGGCATGGGGTCTCGTGAATAAGGTGGTTCCAGGTGATGAACTTGAACAAAGCACAATGGCACTGGCCAGGAAACTGGCTGAGAAGAGTCCTCTTGCGATTCAGCTGGGCAAAAAGGCCTTTTACGGTATGGCAGACCTGGAATTCGGAAAAGCCCTAGAACTGTCCAATGAAGCATTTGCTGCGCTCTGCATGACAGAGGACGCTAAAGAAGGGGTGGACGCTTTTATGAACAAACGGCCTCCTGTCTGGAAGGAGAGATAGGTGAAAGCAGTTATAATATTCAGATAATAATATCTGAACTTGGTCTATGAGTATGTTCTGTTATATTCTTAAAGCTCTATCAGCTGTCGGGACAGTGACTGGCAAGGTAGGATTCGATCTTTGAGTAGATCTCAAGGACCTGTTCAGATTTAGGCAACGAATCCCGTATCACCCTAAGGAAACCCCTCTCTCGGACGAGCTGGAAGGTCCGTGGAAAATTGATATCAAAAACCCAACCCATCTGGAGAAGCTTGAAGTCATTAAGGGTCCTGAGGTTGCCCATTTTAACTATCCTCTGGGCCATCAGATCCTCGTAAACTGCCCGGGAAATCTCCGGTCTATCCGGAAGATCCAGTTCAATAGCACCATTCCTTGATTTTTTCTCTTCACGGTAATAGTCTGTGACCACTTTCCAGATATCCAATTTGTCAGCATCACGGAGCAGCTTGGTCATAAAAAGACATTTTTGGCTCTCGGCATCGGGGAGTGTGGCACGGTTGTGGTAGGTGACCGCCTTAAGGACCAGATCACGTTCCTGGGGTTCTAAATCTATAAGCACACCGGTTTCCTTCAAAATCCTCGCTCCAAGTAAGGCATGGTCTTCACTCCTTAAGTCCGAGAAGGTTCTGTAACGGTCATACTGGTAAAAACGTCCCACATCATGGAACAGGGCTATAACGTAAGCCAGCCTTAGGTCGTCATCACTGAGTCTGAGGCTTTCTCCTATCTCCAGTATTCCCTCGCAGACACGCCTGGTATGGTCTCTTTTTAAGTCGATATTTTTTTTATATTCGGGGTCTTCCGATTGAAATGCCTTCACATAGTCGAAGAACCATTTTTTCAGTTTTGCAACTGTTTGTTTCTTCATTTATCCGTTTACCTTTTTTTATTGCTTATTATACACCTGCTTTTTGGTTTTTAAACCTCGCATAATAAAGAGGTCAGGTTTTGAAGGGTAGTCCGCCCTTCTGCTGAACGCTAAGGATTTTGCTATCAAGCGCTCCTGAAACCCCTTTACGTGAATCAAATTTGACCTGGACGCTTATGCGGTTGGATTTTTTTTTCAAGTGCACGGAAACATTTTGTAAGTAATGAAAGCAGGTCGTCCCATTCCCCTTCGACTACAGTTCCCATTGCTGTAAGCCGATAATCAAGGCCACTTTCATGAACTAGGTTCAGTAGTTCTGCTACGTAAGGGCTGAAGCTAGAACCCTTATCCAGCGGAATCATTGAAAATTCCATCAGTGTCATGGAGATATCCTTTCATTTTAAAATACGTCAAGCCCTCTTTACCCCTATTATTAAGGGCCTGACCTATGCAAAGATAGGCATTAAGGTTAAGTCCAGGCATATCAGTGGTAATCATGAGTTCCCAGAATAACCTTTATCCCGGTTTTGTCCTCAAGTATCTCGGCAAATTCCTCGGCGCTGCCATAGGGGCATCCCGGTCTGGCATTTACGAGGCATGAACTAAGATGAATGACGTCGGGATTGATTTCAGCTAGTTTTATTGCCATTCCCATGTTGGTGGCAAGAGTACGTCCGGGACATTCACACTTTACGAAGCAAATGACCTGGGACTCTTCTTCAAATTTTCCCTCACCTAGGGCAGCCGCCTTTAGACACCGCCATTCGCCAGGGCACCCGTAACCACTTTCCATGTATGCGCCACAACCTACAACTGCTACTTTCTTCATTGCTTTTTTCCAGACCTCCTCACTATTATTAGCTGTAACTCAAAAATTTTTTGTCACATTAGAGGGTATATAAAAACTTATGTCAATACCCAAGCCTTAAGTGAATTCTATCGGGAATCGGTGCAAGGTTTTTGGGTTCAATTGACTGGATTCCGTTTCGATGATAGGTTAATCATCAATTATGAAGCTTACCTTTGCCATGCTAATAATAGTATTTCTCGCATTCAGCGGATACCACCTGAGTTTCCGTAATTTTAGGCTCCCTCTTTTTGCGCGGCAGTTTTATTTTACCGGAACTGAATTCCTTTTTCTTGGATTATTGCTGGGGCCTCAGTTTTTGGATGTTTTTGACAGAGAAATACAGATGGGCCTGGCCCCGCTTAGTGGTCTTCTGCTTGGCTGGATCGGAATGATTTTCGGATTCCAGTTTGAAATAAACAAGCTTCGCCGATTCCCTCTCGAACATCTGCTGGCAGCTGTTTTGGAGGGAGTGCTGACTCTCGCACTGGTTTTTGCACCGGTGTTGCTTACGCTGCATTTTTTTACCTATATACCCGGTCCCATGAAAATAGCAATAGCTCTTACACTTGCCGCGGCCGCTGCATGTACAGCACAGAGCGGGCTTGCTCTCATGGCCCCTGACTGTATAGGCAGATGCAGGGATTCTTTAAATATCCTGAGGTATTTTTCCAGTATAGACGGGCTGGGAGCGCTGCTCATATTCGGTCTGGCGTTTTATTTTCATGCTCCCTCCTTTTCAGAAGTATCGCTGACTGTAGTGGGGAGGGGGATCCTGCTCACTCTGGGCGCAAGTGTGGGTCTCATGCTCCTCTTTGTCCTTTTTGTCAGCCTCAGGCGGCCTGTAAGTGAATTGACACTGGTGGTTATAGGAATGACTGTCCTCACAAGTGGAATGGCTCCAGCCCTGGACTTCTCACCTCTTCTAATCAATTTTTTCGTGGGATTCTGGATTGTAAATCTGTCCAGAGAAAAGGAGCGTATATACCAGATACTTGTGACTGTTGAAAAACCATCTTATCTCCTGCTCCTTGTGTTCCTGGGCGCGGGTCTGCAATTTCAGTCAACATGGGTATTTTTATTGGCGGGTGGATATTGCCTGTGTCGTTTATTAGGTAAATTTTTATCCACTTTTCTGGTTACATGGCTGACACCGGGGCTTAGACGCCACCCCCGCAATCTTGGATTCGGTCTTTTGGCGCAGGGAGGGCTGCCTTTGGCTATTCTTCTTGATTTTCAACAGGCATTTCGCTCTGATATAACCACGGTTGTCATCAGTGTCAGCCTGGTTGCAGTAATATACAACGAATTTCTCAGCCCGTATTTTCTCAACCGCCTCCTGGCGAGGGATAAATGAAAGAAAGCCAATATAATAATCAAGCCGCTATTATAACGCACTTTTTCACACTTATTGTCATGGTGGCCTTTGCTGCTTGGCTCAAAGGGCTGAATATAGAGTCACCATGGCAGGAGACCGGACTAACCACATTTTCCCTTGGTTTTCTTTTGCTGGCTTCATATGTAAGCGCGCAGTTACTAAAGTCGGTAAATTTACCCCTTATCAGTGGCTATATTTTTACCGGCATAATTGCGGGCCCGTATTTGACCGGATTTCTCTCAGATGTAATGGTGGATAGGCTCAGTCTTGTGAATGATTTCGCTCTAAGCTTTATCGCCCTGACCGCGGGGGGAACCCTTCAAATCGGATTTCTCAGGGAAAGGTTTAGGGCCATTATAGTGGATATTATACTGCAAGCAGTTATCATCTTTGTAATTGTTTTGGTTTTCGTTATTGTCATAAGCAGACATACCACCTGGATCCCGGATTTGTCTCAGGGCCAGATAATTGCTCTTGCCGCATTATTAGGAGTAATCTCAGTGGCGCGTTCACCCTCTTCCGCAATAGCCATTATCAGCGAGTGCCGGGCCTCGGGCAGGTTTACTTCTACTGTACTCGGAGTTACCGTTGCCATGGATGTCCTTATAATCATTTTTTTCACGTTGGCCCTGACAATTAGTAAAATCTTTCTATCTACAGCTATTGGGATGGATTACCAGGCATTTATGGGTATATTTTTTGCTGTCGTGGTTTCTCTGGTTCTCGGGCTGATACTTGGGAAAATCATTTCCATTTATATTGAAAAGATAGGGCACGACCTCCCACTCTTTCTCCTGTTTTTCGCATTTGGAATTTTTAAGATATCCTTATGGCTTAATGTTTTCATGGAGGGCCGCTTTGGCATCTCTCTCAATCTTGAGCCCCTGCTGATATGCATGAGCGCAGGTTTCAGCGTGCAGAATTTCAGTGGCGCGGGAAGTGTTTTCATGGATGGCCTGGAACGCATATCTCTGCCGATATATGTGCTTTTCTTTTCGCTGGCAGGGGCGTCGCTGAATCTTGAGGCGCTTCGTATAGCCTGGCCCCTGGCCTTGTCCATTGCCATGGTCAGAGGGATGAGTATTTTTGCTTCAACCTGGTTGGCCGGTCTCCTGAACAGGGAAACCTCAAGCCACAGAAACAGTGCGTGGTTGGCATATCTCACCCAGGCCGGGGTTTCTATCGGTTTGGCGCAAATGGCCCAGCGCCATTTTCCTGAAGTCGGAGTATATCTGACTACGGTGGTCCTGGCCGTGATTACGATCAACCAGGTAGTGGGTCCGGTCGGCTTTAAAATGGCCCTGGCCAGGGTGGGAGAGATGTACAGGCGGTGAGAAAGCCAGAATCGTTTTTTTGGGGATTCAACCCTAGTCTTTATGATCCTTTTCTTTAAGAGGTCGCCCCACTTTTTTTTCCATGTGGCTTTTTTGCTGGGCCTGATCGACCTGCAGGCCCAGCCGTCCAAAGTCTGTAAGAGGTGCGACAAAATAGACTCCCTGGTGCGGTTTTTCTGTGTTATGACAAAGCATTTCCAGAAAGGCTACCGCCTGATCGAGTTGATCCCTGTCCTCTATCGCTGTGAAAATTGTCTTGTTGTGACGCACACCTCCGCTGGTCAGCGAGCGAAATCCAGCAAAAATAGGGATATGATTGCATATCAGCTGGAGAAGATCCGTTGTCTCGGCCACAGTAGCTCCTGTAACCCCGATATCTAACCAGCCTGTCATTAGCTCGTCGAGGAGTTCCTCGTTATTGATTACCGCAATCAAAAGATACACGATTCACCTGCTATAATTTAATTTCTGCCCGGATATTAGTGAAAGGCTATACCCTCTTCCAGTCTTCTGATTTCTTCAAGGAGCGTCTTCGAATCGGTAGCCCGTCTTACAAACTCCAAAAAACCCGGGTTTTGACAGAGTCTGGATATAGCAGCGAGCATCCGGAGATGAAGGGTTGTCTGGTTTTCAGGTAACACCAGGGCGAGTATTGTATCTACTGGGCTGTTATCCAGAGCCTCGAAATCGATTGGCTCTTTCAGTACCACCAGGAGCAGGGCAGCATCCTTTGCCTCTGTGCTGGTGGTGTGGGGAATACCTATACCATTACCGATGCCTGTACTCATGGTCTGTTCTCTCAATTGCATTCCCTGCCAGAGAGCAGAGGCATCCTTAACTATGCCGTCACGGACAAAGACATCGGCAACAAAGCGCAGGGCTGCGTCCTTGTCAGGAATCGAGACATTCAGAAAGATGTGTTCCGGCCTGAGCCGTGTCCAAATTTTCATAGGCCGGTAGTTTAGCAGGGTTTTTATCTGCGGTCAAACATGGCGGGAGCTTCTTTTATTCATTTTGTAACGCCCTTGACTTTTTAAATGTTTCTTCAGATAAAATAACCTATAAAATATAACTGGTGAAAGGGTTATTTCTTCCAGCACAGGTATTACATTACCTCCTGTCAGCCCAAATTTCCCTTTTATCAGGAGAATTTTATATTGCTTCCAAACTCAAGGGCATCCCCTGTCTCGAGGAGGAGTGCGGTTATGAATATATTCTCAGGAAAGATCCTAAAGGTGCCTGTATGGAGCAAAATTCCCATGTTACTGGCTTTTTTGTCAATACTTCCCCTGTTATCATGCACCGGTAAGGATACGCTTGAAAAGATAAAAGATTCCGGGGAGATAACCCTGCTTACAAGAAATAATGCTCATTGCTACTATATGTACCGGGACACTCCAATGGGCTTTGAATACGACCTGGCCAAGGCCTTCAGTAAATACCTGGATGTAAAGCTTAAGGTCGTCACAACCACTTGGGAAGGACTTCTTGAAGACCTTAACAGCGGAAAGGGTGACTTTGTTGGCGCCAGCCTTAGTATTACTCCGTCCAGGGAGCAGATCGTAGACTTTTCAGACAAGTATATGAATGTACAACAACAGCTTATACTTCATAAGTACAATTACAGGATAAAAGATGTTGAGGATTTGGCGGGAGAAACGGTTCATGTACGACGAGGAACGACCTATGCAGATCGTCTCGATGAATTGAGAGATGACGGATTAAGTGTGGACGTAGAACTGGTAGAAGATATGCCTACAGAAGAATTAATCAGGATGGTGGCTGAAAAGGAGATAGAGGTGACCGTGGCAGACTCCAACATCGCTATGCTGAATCGCCGCTATTATCCTGACACAAAAATAGGGTTTCCAATTGAAGATGTTCAATCCCTGGCATGGGCCGTGAGAAAGGGTGAAAAGGGTCTTCTAAAAAAGATAAACGCATTTTTAAAAGAGATAAAAGAGGACGGTACTTTTGCTAAGATTTATGAAAAGTATTACGCTAATGTGGAAATTTTTGATTACATGGACCTCAAAAAATACCACAAAAGGCTCGACACGCGCCTGCCCGAATACGAAGAGACTATCCGTAAGGCAGCCGGGAAGTATGGTTTTGACTGGCGGCTTATAGCGGCTGTCATTTATCAGGAATCTCATTTTGACCCTGATGCCAGAAGTTATACCGGAGTGGAAGGTATAATGCAGCTCACCATGGATACAGCTGGAGAGCTGGGAGTCAAAGATCGTCTTGATCCAGAACAAAGCATATACGGGGGAGTCAAGTATCTGGGGATGCTTTACAAAAAATATGAAGAAGCCAGAGACCCTGATAGAATGCTCATAACCCTTGCCAGTTATAATATCGGAAGGGGGCATGTTCTGGATAGCCAGAAGATAGCAAAAGAGAGGGGCCTTGACCCGAATAGCTGGTCATCACTGGAACAGACACTTCCACTGCTCCGTTATCCGGCATACTATAAGAAAAGCAAGTACGGTTACTGCAGGGGGACTGAGCCTGTTCGTTACGTAAACAGGATATTGACGTACTACGATATACTGAAAAGAGAAGCCCTCTCCTGAGCAGAAAGCGGCATTTTGTGCAAGTCATTCCCTTTTTACCAAGGTGAATTTTCATTAAATGCGAAAGTTTTTTTTAAGAGATTCCCCCAAATCCTTGTGCAGATCATACCCATAAAATGGCGACATTAGCCAGGCGTGTACCTGGAGGTTTCATTTGACAGGCTTGAGGATTTATACCAGCAATAAGCTTGAAATTCTTGCACAAAGGCTTGCAGAGCTCGTAAAAAGTCCGCTTCCATCACCTCTCGACAAGGAAGTGATTGTGGTTCAAAGCAGAGGAATGGAGAGGTGGCTCTCCATGCAGCTTGCGCAGCGGCTCGGGATCTGTTCAAATTGTATTTTTCCCTTTCCCAACGCCTTGCTTAATCAATTTGCTAAAGGGTTTTTCCCAGACATCCCCGAAGAATCGCCTTTTGACCCGGGAATTATGACTTGGCTGATCATGAAATTTCTGCCCTATTATATGGAAAAACCGGAATTCGAGCCCCTCAGGGCCTATATCAAAGGACCAAATGAGGAACTCAGGCTTTACCAGCTTTCTGAGAGGATTGCAGATACCTTTGACCAGTATCTCCTTTTTCGGCCTCAAATGATTTTCAGGTGGGAGCAGGGCCATGAGGAAAATTGGCAGGCGGTTCTATGGAGAAAAATCGTGAGTCAAAAGGGCAATCAGCACCGGGCGGCAATGGCAAAGCATCTGATTGAAACGATTGACGGGCCGCCTGGCGAGCTGGAGGGGCTGCCGAAAAGGGTTTCTCTGTTTGGGATATCCGCTCTTCCTAAGCTTCATATGCAGGTATTATCGAGCATTGCGAGAGCTGTGCAGGTGAATATGTTTCTAATGAATCCTTGCAAAGAATACTGGGGTGACACCATTTCTGATTGGGAGGCTGAAAGGACCGCAGGGAGGGCTGGAGCCGCTGTTGGAACAGAGCTGTTATACCTTAATAGGGGAAACAGCCTCCTTGGTTCATGGGGGAGGCTGGGGAGGGATTTTTTTGATGTGGTGGCCGAGTTACCCTGTGAGGAGGCTCACTGGTTTGAAGAGCCAGAAGGAGGCAATCTGCTTTCCAGAATACAATCTGATATCCTGAATCTGAAGGACAGACAGGAGATCGAAAGAGAAATCTGGGGGCGGGCCGACTCATCTGTGCAGATACATTCCTGTCACAGCCCAATGCGCGAGATAGAGGTACTGCAGGACAATATTCTTCAGATGTTTGAACAGGATCCGGGCCTGACTCCCCGGGACATCCTTGTTATGACTCCCGACATAGAGGTTTATGCTCCTTACATCAGGGCGGTATTTGAGTTGCCAACAGACGACAGGCGCAGAATCCCTTTCAGTATAGCTGACCGGAGCATAAGAAAGGAAGGTTCTATAACAGCTGTCTTTTTGAACATCCTTGACCTCAAAGGCGGCCGTTTCAAGGCTTCACAAGTGCTCGATCTCTTGGAATCCGGAGCTTTACGCAAACGGTTTGGATTATCCGCGTCTGATATCGAACTTATCAGAGGGTGGGTAAGAGACGTAAGGATACGATGGGGAATTGACAGCCGTAATCGGGTTGAACTGGGACTTCCCGGTTTTGTAGAAAACACATGGGAGGCAGGTATTCGGCGTCTCCTTTTGGGCTATGCCATGCCACAAAAGGACGAGACGTTATTTGAGGACATACTCCCTTACAGTAACATGGAGGGAGATGATCCAAGGGTGCTCGGGCGATTTATAGAATTCACAAAACAGTTGTTCAACAGGGTAAAGTCGCTTGAAGGTGAGCGAAACCCCAGGCAATGGCGCGAAATGCTCATAGAGCTCCTCGACTCATTTTTTCTTCCAGGTGAAACCGAAATACAGGAAGTACAGGTGATTCGGCGCTCACTCAGCCGTCTAGGAGGAATGATGGATCCTGAGAGAGCCGGTTTTGAAGGAGATGTGGCTCTTGAGGCGGTAAGGCATTACCTGTCCCGATGTCTTGAAAGGGAGAGTCTTGGCTCTGGGTTCATTGCTGGAGGTATTACGTTCTGCACAATTTTACCTATGCGGAGTATTCCTTTTAGGGTCATTTGTCTCGTTGGCATGAACAACGATGCCTTTCCCAGACAGTCACCGCGCCTGGGCTTTGATCTTATGGCACTTAATCCAGAACCGGGCGACCGGTCACGCCGAAAAGATGACAGGTATCTGTTTCTGGAAGCCGTTTTATCTGCCAGAGACAAATTTTATATAAGTTACGTTGGACAGAGTGTTCAAGACAACAGCACTGCTCCCCCCTCGGTCATTGTAAGCGAATTAATAGATTATATAGTTCAGGGCTTTGATGACGAGGAAAATAAAGGAGCCGATCGTCTTATTACAAGACATAGGCTCCAGGCCTTCAGTCCCGAATATTTCAGGCCGAATGAAGGGCTTTTTAGTTTTTCCTTAGAAAATTTTCAGGCGGCCGAGCGCCTGCTTAAGGCCAGGATTGATCCTGCCCCTTTTATATCAAAGGGTCTGCCCCCTCCCACTGAGGTGTGGAAGAACGTCGATCTTGAGGACCTATACACCTTTTTTGGCAACCCGACGAAATACCTTTTACAAAGGCGGCTCATGGTCAGCCTGGCAGATCAGGGTTCGATTCTCGAAGAAAGAGAGTCCTTTGAAGTAACATCTCTTGATAGGTACCATATTGAGAGTATGCTCCTGAAGCAAAGACTTTGCGGGGGTAGCCTTGGAAAGCTTCTGCCGGTGATGAGGGCCGGCGGGTTCCTGCCGTACGGGAGTGTGGGAGAATGTGAATTTAGAAGGCTGTCAACGGGTATTGAGAACTTTGTGGAAGAGCTCTCGCCCTATATAACGGGACAGTGTCTTGAACCCCTTGATGTGGATTTATCAATAGCAGATTTTAGACTCATAGGCCGAATTCAGGGTATTTATGCTGACAACCTGGTACAGTATCGGTACGCAAATGTAAGGCCGAAGGATCGGTTGCGGTTATGGATACAGCACCTGGTCTTAAACATCTTAGCAGGCGAGGGTTACCCGCGTACGAGCATTCTCGCCGGTCTAAAGAAAAAAAGTGGAGAGCGGGAGTGGGGAGCGTGGGAATATTCGCCGGTGAAAAAATCCAGGAAAATCCTCGAAAATCTGCTTAAGAATTACTGGGATGGGCTTTCAAGACCATTGCTCTTTTTTCCGCAGAGCTCGCTGGAGTACTGTAACAGGCTTTTTAAAGGGGGCAAAACCCCTGAGGAGGCCCTGGAGAACGCACGAAAGGAATGGGTTGGCAGTGAATACAGTCCTGGTGAGTGCAGCGATGATTATTATGCCCTGTGTTTTGGGAACAAGAATCCTATTGATTCGGATTTTATGAATGTTTCCGAAGAGATTTTTGGACCTCTTCTGGGGAGCCAGAATGAGCTTTAACGCCGGGTTAAATGATTACTACAACTTTCTAAGGTGCAGGCAAATATTTTATGGTTTAGCCGACTGGAGATAAAGGAAAACTACAGTGACTGTAAAATTCAACCTTATCGACAGCCCGCTCGAGGGGAAGAATCTCATTGAGGCCAGTGCCGGAACCGGAAAGACCCACACGATTACAGGTTTGTTTCTAAGACTGATCCTTGAAAAGAGTCTAACAGTGGATGAGATCCTGGTAGTCACTTTTACAGAGGCTGCCACTGCTGAATTGAAAGAGAGAATAAGAGGAAAACTGCTGGATACTGTGGACGCCTTTCATCGAGGTGAAAGCAGGGACCCCCTTATAGCCTCTCTGGTAAAGAAGGCAGATGAAAACAAGGAGAGGGCCATAAGGGCATTAGGAGTCGCGGTCAGGGAGTTTGATCAGGCTGCCATATTCACTATACACGGTTTTTGCAGGAAAGTACTTCATGAAAATGCCTTTGAGAGCCGCAATATGTTTGATGCTGAGCTGGTGGCGGATCAGGACGACCTGATTAGAGAGATAGTAGATGATTTCTGGCGAAGCCACATGTATGAGGCTTCTCCCATGTTCGTAGATTATGCACTCGCCAACCGGTTCAGGCCGGACGCCCTATTCCGGTTGTTAAAAAACAGGACTTCCAGGCCCTATATGACGGTTGTTCCACTAACAGAAGTCGAGGATACATCTCCTTTGGAACTGAAGCTTCGTGAGAGTTTTGGTGCCCTTTATAAAGGATGGTGTGTTTCCAGGAAGGAAGTAGAGGATATCCTTCTGAATCATGAAGGCCTGAATAAAGTCAAGTATCCGAAAAAGAAGATAACCGGCTGGATTGACAGCATGGACCGTTACGCCCGATTCAGGGGATACGGCCCTGTTCGCTTTAAGGGTTTTGAAAAATTTACCAGTGAAGAGCTGAAGGCCTCTGTTAAAAAAGGTTGTGACCCTCCGGAACATGAATTTTTTGAGCTGTGCGACAAACACCTGAAAATGGGCGTTGCCCTGGAAGAGGGCTTCGGCCGTAAAATTCTGGGTCTGAAGTCCGAGTTGTTCCGTTACGCCGAGCATGAGCTTTCAAGCAGAAAGGATGAAAGAAACATTCTGTTTTTTGATGACCTTCTGCTCAGGCTGAAAAGTGCGCTTGATGAAGATAACAAAGGCGCTCTAATACGTTCTGTAAGGAAAACATTTCGAGCAGCTATGATCGATGAGTTCCAGGACACCGATCCGATTCAGTATGCGATATTCAATAAAATTTTCGGCTTTAAAGAGGGTTCCCTTTTTCTTATAGGTGATCCCAAGCAGGCGATATATGGATTCCGTAGTGCGGATATTTTCACTTATATGGAGGCCTCTCAGAATGTGGAATCCAGATACACCCTGGAGTATAACTGGCGGTCACACCCGGATCTTATTACCGCGACAAACACGGTTTTTTTAAGCTCACAATGTCCTTTTATTTACGATCAGATTCGATTCTACCCGGTCTCTTGTGCGACTGGTAAGGCTTCAGAAGAATTGGTATTGAATGGGAAGCTGGATCCACCCTTCCAGATCTGGTTTTTGGACCCGGGGAGACCGGTAGAAAAGTCACTGGCAATAGATATGATCATTCGGGCCGTAGGAGCGGAGATCTCCAGGCTGCTGAATCTGGGAAGAGAGGGAAGGGCGGTCTTAGGTAAAGGTAACATCGAAGAGGGTGATATTGCGGTACTGGTCAGGAGGAATTCGGAGGCACTTCTTATGCAGAAGGCCCTCTCCTCTCTGGAAATCCCGAGTGTGCTTCATGCCACAGGAGACCTGTTTGATTCCCGCGAGGCATTGGAAATGGAGAGGCTTCTGGCGGGCATCGCAGATCCGGGAGATGAGAATGCAGTCAGGGCGGCCCTTACGACGGAGGTTATGGGAATTAAGGGTGAGGATCTGGCAGGTTTGCAGGAGCATGAAACAGGCTGGGAGGAATGGCTCGTTAGATTTAGAAAGTATCATGATCTCTGGCAGGGGTTCGGTTTTATCAGGATGTTCAGGGAACTGCTCTCCAGGCAGGGCGTACTTGCTCGTATTATGGGACTGCCGGATGGAGAGAGACGGAGCACTAACCTCCTTCACCTGGCGGAAGTGATCCATCACACTTCGATTGAAAAGAAGCTCGGTGTGCTAGGGCTCCTTAAATGGCTTTCCGAGCGGAGACAGGGAAACGCCACCAACCATGAGGAACACCCTCTGCGCCTGGAAAGCGATGAGAAAGCTGTAAAGATCGTGACTGTTCATAAGAGCAAGGGTCTTGAATATCCGATAGTATTCTTCCCTTTTGCATGGGAGGGGACCGGCGTCAGGAACCTCAAAGAAGCTTTTATGTTCCATGATGAGGATGGGGGCATGAGGCTTACCCTGGATTTAGGGTCGAGGGATATGGACAAACACCGAGTAACAGCGGAAAAGGAACTGCTTGCCGAGGCCCTTCGCCTTCTATACGTTGCCCTTACCCGTGCCAAAAACCGTTGTTACCTGGTATGGGGACGGTTTAAGGGCGCCGAGAGCTCTGCCCCCGCCTATCTATTTCATCAGCCTGAATTAGGCCGGAAAGATATTGTAACCGAGGTTTCAAAAAGGTTTACGGGACTGAGCGAGAAAGAGATGCGTTCGGATCTGGATACCCTTATCGGCAATGCAGGGGGATGCGCGGATATAAAAGACCTGCCAGTAGACCCGGGTGAGAAATGTGCTCCTCTACCGGAAACAAATCGCCCCATTTTTTTCAAGAATTTTTACGGGGAGATTAATGACCTCTGGAGCGTATCAAGTTTTACATCACTTGTTTCGGGTCGTTTTCACGTGGAGGATGTGCTGGACAGGGATGAAACTGATATGCCCGGTGAAAAGATTGAAAAATATGGATCATCGGCGACCGGTGATGACATTTTCAGCTTTCCAAGAGGTGCCAAGGCCGGGACTTTTTTGCATGATGTGCTAGAACATTTGGATTTTACTGAAAAAGAACCCGGAGTGATGGAGTCCATGGTGTCTTTAAAGCTGGATGAATACGGGTTTAAATCCGGTTGGTTGAATACTATATGCAATACACTTAGGGACGTTCTAAAAACGCCGCTCGATCCCGATATTCCAAATCTGAAACTTTCTTGCATTTCAAAGAGAGATCGCCTGAATGAGTTGGAATTCTATTTTCCTTTAAAGGCACTCAGCCCTATAAAACTGAAAAAAGTGTTTCAGAATAACGTCGGCTGCGGTATTCCTGAGCACTTTCCTGAAGATATAGGTAAGCTTAAATTTTTGCCCTCGGAGGGCTTTATGAAAGGATTCATAGACCTGGTTTTCAGATGGGAGGGACGTTTTTACATAGTGGACTGGAAATCGAATTTTCTCGGGGACCGCATCGAAAATTACTATCAAGACGGTTTGCGGGCTGCCATGGCGAAGGAATACTATATCCTGCAATACTGCATATACACGTTAGCCCTGGATCAATACTTGAGACTGCGTGTTCCCGGCTATGATTATGCTACTGACTTCGGGGATGTCTTTTATATTTTTCTTCGTGGGGTAAATTTTGGTGTGAGTCCGGACTGTGGCATTTACCGGGATCGCCCTTCACCCGAACTGATTGGTGAGTTACGGAAGGAACTCCTTTAAAATTCGCTGTATTTGTCTCCAGTTAGTATTTAGAGCCTATGAAATATAACGGAAAACAATGGATTATAATGATATAAAACTACTCGATACTGATGGTGTTTTCTCAGAACTGGACAGGCACTTCGCCGTCTTAATGACAGAGCTTTCCGGAAACTGGTCACCAGAGCTGTTCCTGGCCTCCGCACTTCTGAGCCGAGCGGCTTCAGAAGGTCATGTTTGCCTGGACCTGGCAGACCTGGCTGGCAGTGCTTTTAGTCCTGACACCGACACTGATTATTTTTTTGTATTACCCGAATTGGCGAAATGGAAGAATTGTCTTGAATCCAGCGGGGTAGTGGGCAGGCCCGGAGATTACACCCCCCTTGTTCTGGATAGCACCGGGCGTTTATATCTTTACAGATACTGGGATTATGAAAATACCCTGGCGCAGGATTTAAGGGCTCGGGCTACCGGGCAGTTAGAAGACGAGCATATTCCCTTATTGAAGGAAGGGCTTTTAAAACTCTTCGATTCCGATTTAGAGGAAGAAACAGACTGGCAGAAGGTGGCAGCTTTTACAGCCCTTGTAAAGAGGTTCTGCGTGATCTCCGGGGGACCGGGGACAGGAAAAAGTTCTTTAATAGCAAGGATTTTAGCCCTGATGGTCGCGAACAGAAAAGGCCATGAGATAAAGATAGCATTAGCTGCTCCCACTGGTAAGGCTGCGGCCCGGCTTCAGGAAGCGGTCAGGAAGGGATTGGAATTCAAGAGAGTCAAAAAGTTTTTAAAGGACAGTTCCGTTCCTGATGCCTCCACCATTCACCGCCTGCTGGGAAGCATCAAAGGCTCACCTTATTTCCGCCATAACGAGGAAAACCAGCTTCCCTTTGATACCGTGGTCATAGATGAAGCTTCAATGGTGGATATAGCGCTGCTGTCTAAACTGGCGCGCGCGCTTTCAAAGGATAGCCGTCTGATTTTGCTTGGCGACGGTGACCAGCTAGCTTCTGTGCAGGCGGGCTCTGTGCTCGGTGATCTCTGTGAAACGGGCAGGTCCCACGGCTTTTCAAAAGACTTTAGCGAGCGATTTTTCAGGCTAACCGGACAGAGGATAGTAGCGAGACCTGAAGAAAATATATTTTCGGGGATAACTGATTGCGTTGTCCAGCTAAGAAAGAATTATCGTTTCAACGCGGACAGTGGAATTTCACTAGTAAGCCGTATGGTAAACCAGGGTGAAGGAGAAAGTGCTCTAAGCCTTTTAAAAGAAGGGAAACATGCGGACATAGGCTGGAAGGAACTGCCCGCCCCTGGCCAGTTACTTAGTTCCCTGAGGGATGGTGTCGTTGATGGGTATAGGAAATATCTAAAGGCTCGGGAGCCTGAAGAAGCCTTCTTAATGCTCGAGGAATTCCGCATCCTTTGTGCTCTTAGGGCCGGGCCTTACGGGGTAGTGTCAATAAACTATGCAGTTGAGCGGATACTAAGGGAAGAGGATCTTATAAATCCATCAGAACGCTGGTACAGAGGGCGACCCCTGATGATAAACAGGAACGACTACAACCTTGGTTTATTCAATGGGGATATGGGAATAATAATGAATGATGTGGGTACCGGGCAAGGACTCCGCGCATTTTTTCAATCCCCTGACGGATCTTTAAGAAAATTTTTGCCCCAGAGACTTCCTGAGCATGAGACAGTATATGCTGTTACTGTGCATAAAAGCCAGGGCTCTGAATTTAAAAGGGCGCTGCTCCTTTTACCTGACAGATATTCACCCGTTTTAACGAGGGAGCTCATCTATACCGGTTTGACGCGTGTAAGGGAACAGGTCGAGGTCTGGGGAAGAGAGCCGGTATTTTTAGAAAGTGTAAGACGTCGTATCAGTCGTGCTTCAGGCCTGCGCGACGCACTTTGGAACTCCAACAGAGCGGTATGATCGGTCAGGTTGACAGCGGCCATTGGATGTATTTTGGGTGAGCCATGAGATTCATTGGTGACTTGCATATCCACTCCCGGTTTTCGAGGGCGACTTCCCGGGTTATAACTCCTGAGGTGCTCTCATTTTGGGCCGGTATAAAGGGAATCTCTGTTATAGCAACAGGTGATTTTACCCATCCGGCCTGGTTTTCCGAGCTCCAGGAAAAGCTCATCGAGGCTGAAGAGGGGCTCTACCGTATCAGACCGGAGTTAATAGGAACAGCGAACACACGGTTTCCGCAGTCTTGTTCCCTTGATCCACGCTTCCTTATCTCCGGCGAGATAAGCTGCATTTACAAGAAGAACGGCAAGACAAGGAAGCTTCATCATCTTATACTGATGCCCGACATGATGTCAGCCCGAAAGTTTAATGACCGTCTGGGTCAGGTGGGGAACATCTGCTCAGATGGCAGGCCCATTCTGGGACTAGATTCCAGAGATCTCCTGGAGATTACTCTTGAGGTGAGCGATAGGGCTTTGTTTATTCCTGCACATATTTGGACACCATGGTTCTCCCTGTTCGGCTCCAAGTCCGGATTTGACTCCATTGAAGAGTGTTTTGAAGACCTTACCGGGCACATTTATGCCCTGGAAACAGGACTTTCTTCAGATCCGCCTATGAACCGGCTCATCTCCGCATTGGATCAGTATCTTCTTGTCTCTAATTCTGATGCACACTCTCCGGGAAAGCTGGGGAGGGAGGCCAATGTTTTTGATACAGACCTGTCCTATCATAGTATTACCCAGGCCATGATTCATGGGGAAGGCTTTACAGGCACCCTGGAGTTTTATCCGGAGGAAGGTAAATACCATCTGGACGGTCATCGCAAGTGTCAGGTGAGGCTTCAACCCTATGAGACCTTAGAATGCAAAGGTACCTGTCCTGTGTGCGGTCGTCCTCTAACAGAGGGGGTACTGAACCGGATTTATCAGCTCGCGGACCGCAAGAACCCCGAGCTGTCAAAGGAATTTTTTAGTCTCATCCCTCTTACGGAGATTCTGTCCGAGCTCTTTGATTGTGGTCCATCTACAAAAAAGGTGACTGAGTTATATGACAAACTGATTACTGAGCTTGGACCTGAGCTCCATATTCTGATGGATGTTTCTCTCGATGATTTGAACATTGTAGGGGGAACGGTGTTGGCTGAGGCCATAGGCAGGATGCGGTCCGGTGAGGTGATCCGGCAAGCCGGCTATGACGGAGAATATGGCAATATCCGTCTTTTCCATGACATGGAAAGAGAGGCCGTTTTAGGGCAGATGGGCCTTTTTGGCAGGCCTGAAAGAAAGAAACGGGTAAAATCGCATTGTTCAAAAATTCCCGTTAAGCGGGCGGAAGGTGAGAAGAAGGGTATCAATGGCTCCAGCAACGTAAATGTCAGTTATCCTGTTCCTGATGCCTTAAATCCCGAACAGAAAGCCGCGGTGCTTTATAAGGGAGGTCATCTCCTTGTGGTGGCAGGTCCTGGTACTGGAAAGACTATGACTCTGACCCATAGAATAGCCTATTTGATAATGCAGGGAATTGCAGAGCCGGAGCAGATTCTGGCACTTACCTTCACGAGGAAGGCAGCCAATGAAATGAAGGAAAGGATAGGCCGCCTCCTGAATATAAAAGCCCGGAACGGGGTCATCGTATACACGTTTCATAAGTTATGTCTGGATGTTCTCCGCACCGAGGGGCACCGTCTGAGTCTCGCGGCAGATTTTTCTGTGTGTTCGGAAGAGGACAGGAATCGTGTTTTGGAACAGGCAATTTCGGCGTACGGAGGGACACGGGTTTCAAGATCGGTCTTCAAAAAAGCCCTCCCAAAATTAAAGCTGTTTCAGCTCTCTGGAAATACGGAAAATACTTTTAGCGAGGCTCTAACTGATCTGTTTGAAAAATACACACGGATGCTCAGGGATTTTTGTATGCTGGATCTGGACGATGTAGAAGTCGAATGTCTTAAGCTGTTCCGGAAGTATCCCGAAGTTGCCCGGTCTTATAGAAAAAAATTTCCGTGGATTTTTGTAGACGAGTATCAGGATACAAATCCGACTCAGGTTGAGATATTAAAGGAACTTGTTGGGCATGAGGATCAGTGTAGAATCTGTGCAATCGGGGACCCTGACCAGGCCATTTATGGATTCCGGGGCGCGGATGTGAGCAACTTTTACCGCTTCGCTATAGACTTTCAAGGGGCCCGGACCCTTACCCTTGCTGAGAATTATCGCTCAACTGATTTTATTTTAAAGAGCGCTTCTGCCCTTATGGGAAGAAAAAGGTCTCTTGAGTCTAAAAGGCAGGGTGAGTCACCCATTTTTTTAGCTCACTGCCGGACCGATGCGGAAGAGGCGGAGATGGTCGTTGAGCAAGTGGAAAGACTCATAGGCGGGACGTCCTATTTTTCTCTGGACAGCGGCAGGGTTTCTTCAGACGAGGGTGAAGAGACCCTCGGATTCGGAGATATCGGTGTATTGTTTCGTCTTAATGCACAGGGGGATGCACTTCAGGAGGCGTTTGATAGGGCTGGAATACCGGTGGTCCGGTCCGGTGAGGCATCCCTTGTAAGTCGTTATCCGGTAAATATTCTGTGGCGTTTTTTTCAGGCCCTGTCAAAACCTGGTAATACATTCTATAACAGGATGTACCAATTAGCCCTGGAGGAAGGGAATATAGTAGAAAAAAAGCCTGGACATGTGTTGGACCTGGAAGATTATTTGCCGAATATTATAGATGATGCGCTATTAATTCACGGCCTGAATAAATTATCTGACGAGGAATTGGAAATAGTGGGTCGAATAAAAAGGATGGCGTCAGATTTTACTGGAGATATGAACGGTTTCCTGGATGTGCTTTCTTTGGAAAGAGGAATCGATCATTCATTCCTCTTGGGAGACCGGGTAGCCCTAATGTCTATACACGCGGCGAAGGGTCTTGAATGGCCTGTAGTCTTCATCACCGGATGTGAGAATCAATTATTGCCGTGCTCCCTTTTCAATGACACCGACGAGGAAGAGGAGAGGAGGCTTTTTTATGTGGGTATAACCCGGGCCCAGTCACGTCTGATATTATCCTATGCCGCTCGCCGCTCCCTTAACAGCCGTAGCCTTAATTTGGAGCCCTCCCCGTTTTTAAATACCTTACCTCAGGGGTTGACAGCATTCGTTGAGCGAGGGAGGCTGACGCTAAGGCCACCTAAGCAAAAACAGCTTGAACTTTTCTGATCTTTACCCCCTAGTAGACCTTCGATATATCTCTACCCCTTTCTTTTAGCATCCATCTTGCAGCCTCTCCCATGTCCCTCGGATAATCCTGATCTTCCTCACGCCGTACCAACTGCAGGGACTGCGTGGGGCACTTGTGCACGCACACTCCGCAACCGATACACCTTGCCGAGTCCAGTTCCGAAACCTTTCCCACTTTGTTATTGGTCGTCTCAGAGGTGACCAGCGAAAGAGCGCCCATTGGACAGCGTTCTACACAAAGACCGCAACCCTTGCATGTAAGGGAGTTGGTGATGCAGATGTAATTGGAAGGCTGGTGACCCCTCGGTACAGGCGGCGGCATTTTTACATTTTCGAGAAACAGGCAGCAGCAGGAGCAGCAGTTGCATATGGTATCCATACCTTCCCTGGTGTTGGAGATTCCGTGAACCAGCCCTGCCTCCGCCGCATTCGCGAGTATCTCCAGGGTTTCTTCCTTTGTTATTTCCCTGCCCATATCATACTTGACAATGTATCTGCCGAGCCTTCCGAAGTGGAGACAAGTCTCTGTTTCGTGTTTACATGTAGGCAGATCAGGGTCGAGGTTATGACGATGCCTGCAGGGGCAAGTGGAAACCGTGTGGTAATCTTCCTGCTCAACAAATTGCAGGACGTCTTCATAGGGCATGATCTGCCTCGTATCGGCGATGCTTCGGGCGATCGGAATGGCTCTGAGTCCTTTGGTGGAGTGTCCCATAAAGTCGGCTCCCAGATGGTCAACATAGTACCTGTTGAATAAATGGGCGATTTGGCGGTTCCATTCATCTTTTTCACCCTTCCATCCGGGCATCCTTGAAAAAAAGAAAATCACGTCTGTAAAGGTGTAACGGACTGCGCTCTTTCCTTCAACCTGGTAGATTAATCCCTTGCGGATCATTGGATCCATTTTTTGGGCAAGCTGATCAGGAGGCAGACCATATTTATCGGAGAGCTCTTTTAGTGTGTGAGGCATGTTGGGGAATCTTGATAGAAAGGAGGCCTCATCCGGTGTAAAGCGTAGCTTGAGCATGGGCATCAGGATTTCAGAATCCGGCAAATCGAATAACCAGCTCCTCATGTGATCGATAAGGTCAAAATATGTTTTTTCTTCTGTCATACTTCCCCTCCTTATATTCATATAATTAACATTTAGAGTTTATGAATCGGAGATCAGTCCGAACGGATTCGCTCAAGTAGCGATCTAAGCATAATTTCTTCATTTTGGTCGAGTTTTGAGAGGAATTCCCTATTGGCTCTGACCATCGTTCGCTGAATCTTCCCGGCCAGCTCTCTACCCTTTTTTGTCAAACAGATAAGAATTGCGCGCCTGTCCGTGGGATTTATATTTCTCTGGACCAATTCCATTGTTTCGAGCCGGTCAATAATACCCGTCAGTGTCGCGCTGTCCAGAACGGTCTTTTCACCAAGCTGATGTGAGGTAATATTATCTTCCTCGGAAAGAAAATTTATCACCATAGCCTGGGCAGGTGAGATTTTAATGTGGTCTATTTTTTTGTACCAGAAACGGCTTGCTTTCTGGTTGGTTTTTGCCAGCTGGAAAAATATGCACTCATCTGGTTTCATTTCTGATGCTTCCTTTTTAAGGTTAAAGGAAAATTTGTATACATTTAGTCCAGCATAGAAACCCTGGTCCTTTGGACCAGGTCAGAGTTCAGTGGC
>CAZVGY010000022.1:34506-41565 GCA_964627015.1 uncultured Desulfobacteraceae bacterium | reverse complement strand
CTTTCCTCAAAGCATTGGAAGATAAAAAATTTACACAAGAAACTTGACTGCACCGCTGATACTGCTTAATAACATGAATAAAGACATATGGACAAGAAAAGAAAAAGGAAAGAGACAAATATCAGAAAATGAGTGTGACAAAAAAGGTTAGTCAATATACGCTAACCCTTTGAATTTTTCATAGCGGGGACGACCCCGCCTTGGGGCAGAGAACTCGCGGCCTTCCCGCATTTACATGAGGGAAGTGCTAACCAGTTTTTCAATATAACTACTGTTTTCTTTGGGGCTGGAGTATGTATACTAAATAAGGCATGCGATAGCCTGCCTGTCAAATAGAAAAGCCCATCTCTCAAAAGATGGGCTTGTATTTGCGTGGCGGGGACGACGAGACTCGAACTCGCGACCTCCGGCGTGACAGGCCGGCGTTCTAACCAGAACTGAACTACGCCCCCTGGTAGGCGGAACAGGATTTGAACCTGCGACCCTCGGCTTGTAAGGCCGATGCTCTCCCACTGAGCTATCCGCCTGAACTGAAAATGGGAAGCTAACAGCTTTATTTTCCCTTGTCAAGCTAATCTATTTGCTTTAATGAGCTGTTACGCCAGAAGTCGTTGGTTTTTCCTTCTCAGCGATTTCTTTGAGGCAAAAGGGTTCACATTCTTTTCCTGATGCAAAAACTTCTTTCCCTTTTTCGATCACAAGTGCCTCGCGCAGCACATCATCCATATGCTCAACCAGTACCAGCTCGACTTTCCTGAGAATTTTTCTCGGTATCTCTTCTATGTCCTTTTTATTTTCAAAAGGTATAAGGACTTTCGTAACATCGCCCCTGTGGGCCGCCAGTATCTTTTCCTTGAGACCGCCGATAGGAAGGATCCTCCCCCTCAAGGTGATTTCACCTGTCATAGCGATATTACGATTGACTGGAAATCCCGTAAGAGCTGAAACTATTGAGGTCGCAAGGGTAATACCGGCTGAAGGGCCGTCTTTAGGGATAGCGCCTTCCGGCACATGAATATGTATATCAATCTTTTCGTAGAAATTGTCCGGCAGCCTCAACTGCCTGGCCCGAGAGCGGACATAACTCAGAGCGGCCTGGGCCGATTCCTGCATTACGTCGCCAAGCTTTCCGGTAAGCGCCAGATTCCCTTTGCCTGGCATAATACTTGCCTCGGTATGAAGCAATTCACCCCCAACATCGGTCCATGCCAGACCGGTAGCTACTCCTACCGTGTTCTTTTCCTCGGTTCTTCCATGACGATATTTTTGTACTCCGAGGTATTTGTGGATGGATTGGGCCTTGATAGATATCTTGCTATCTTTACCCTTTTTTATTACTTCCCGGGCCACCTTGCGGCAGATGGAAGATATTTCACGCTCAAGGTTCCTTACGCCTGCCTCTTTAGTATAGTTTCTAATTATTGTAAGGATCGCCTGATCGGTAAGGGAGATATTTTCCACCTTAAGTCCGTTTTGTTCGACCTGTTTTTTTATAAGAAATTGTTTCGCAATGCCCAATTTTTCCAGCTCCGTATATCCCGGCAAACGGATGATTTCCATCCTGTCCTGTAGTGGGAGCGGTATGCTGGGCAGGCTGTTTGCTGTTGTTATAAAAAATATATCCGAGAGATCATAATCAAGGTCCAGGTAGTGATCATTAAATGCAAAATTCTGTTCAGGATCAAGGACCTCTAAAAGGGCAGCGGACGGGTCCCCTCGAAAATCGGTACTCATTTTATCTACTTCGTCAAGACAAAATACCGGATTATTGGTCTTGGCCTTTTTCAGGAACTGGATGATTTTGCCGGGTAAGGCTCCTATATAGGTCCTTCGGTGTCCGCGTATTTCAGCTTCATCCCTGACACCTCCGAGTGAAAGACGAACAAAGTTGCGTCCAGTGGCTCTGGCAACTGATTTAGCCAGAGATGTTTTTCCTACTCCCGGAGGGCCTACCAGGCACAGGATGGGTCCCCGGATCTTTTTTGTCAGTCGATGGACAGCGAGATACTCGAGTATCCTCTCCTTGGCCTTCTGCAGTCCATAATGGTCTTCATCCAGAATTTTTTCCGCCTCTTCGATATCAAGCTTATCCTTGGTCTTGTTATACCATGGAAGGGATATAATCCAATCTATATAGTTGCGGACCACAGTAGCTTCGGCTGACATGGGTGACATCATCTTCAGCTTTTTGAATTCCTGTTTTACCTTGGCGTTAGCCTCTTTAGACAGCCTTTTGCGCTTGATCATTTTTTCCAGTTCGTCAAGCTCGGCCTTGAAATCATCCTTAGAGCCCATCTCTTTCTGGATGGCGCGCATTTGTTCATTTAAATAATAATCTTTCTGGGTTTTTTCCATCTGCTTCTTGACTCTAGACCTGAGTCGTTGTTCCAAACGAAGTATGTCTATTTCATTTTGAAGCTTTTCATAGAGTTTTTCCAGGCGCCTGTTTAGATCTTCTATCTCAAGCAGTTCCTGCTTGTCATTTACTCTCAGGGCCAGATGGCCTGTTACGGTGTCTGCCAGTCTCGCGGGGTCATCAATTGATGTGACCGTTGACAGGATCTCCTGGGTAATCTTGTTATTGAGCTTGGCGTATTCTTCGAAGTTGGAGATAATGGTCCGCATCAGGGCCTTGGTCTCCACATTGATTTTATAATTGCTCGGTGATGGCTGAATAGCGACCATGAAAAAATCCTGTTTGTCCAGGAAATTTTGTATCTTGCCTCTTTCCTTGCCTTCGATGAGGGCCTTAACAGTACCGTCGGGCAACTTCAGGAGCTGGAGCACTGTACTCAGAGTTCCGAAAGTATAAATGTCCTTCTGACCAGGATTGTCTACCTTTGCATCTTTCTGGGCCGCCAGAAAGACCTCCTTATTGTGGGACATGGCAAATTCAAGGGCCTTGATGGACTTATCTCGTCCTACAAATAGAGGGACAACCACATTGGGAAAAACAACAACATCTCTTAACGGCAGAAGTGGATAATATTGCGTTTCCTCATTTATAAAGTTATCTGAGTCTTTTTTTGTTAGATTAAACATGGCATTATGCATATCCCACTTGATTCTCGTAGAGAAGCAGCGGGGGATCTCCTTTCTTTATAACATCTTCACCTATTACACACTCGCGTACACCGGTGGTCGATGGAATATCATACATTATTTCCAGCATTAAGGATTCAAGGGTCGCCCTTAATCCCCGTGCACCTGATTTGCGCTTTAGGGCGTCTTCTGCTACTGCAAGCAGGACTTCATCAGTGAATTTAAGTTCAACCCCCTCGAGTTCGAACAGTTTTTTATACTGTTTTATAAGCGCGTTTTTAGGCTCGGTGAGTATTCTTACCAGAGCTTCCAGGCTCAATTCGTTCAGCGTTGCCAGTATCGGTATCCGTCCGATAAATTCCGGTATCAGCCCGAACTTTACAAGGTCTTCGGGTTGGACAAGGGGCATTATATTGTTGATGTCATCTTCTATGTTGTCCTGAATATCCGCCTCAAACCCCATTAATTTACTGCCTATCCTGTTTCTTATTATTTTGTCCAGGCCATTGAAGGTACCGCCACAGATAAACAGAATATTACTGGTATCGACCTTTACAAAGTCCTGCTGAGGATGTTTCCTGCCCCCTTTGGGCGGAACATTAGCCATTGTACCTTCAATTATTTTCAGGAGCGCCTGCTGGACTCCCTCTCCGGAAACGTCACGCGTAATAGAGGGGCTGTCTGATTTGCGAGCGATTTTATCAATTTCGTCAATGTATACTATTCCTTTGCAGGCGTTTTCAACGTCATAATCTGCCATTTGGACCAGATTAAGGATGATGTTTTCCACGTCTTCGCCTACATATCCGGCCTCTGTAAGCGTAGTTGCATCTGCTATGGTAAAAGGGACTTTCAGTATCTTGGCGAGCGTCTGGGCCAATAGGGTTTTGCCGGACCCTGTCGGACCTATCAGGAGGATATTGCTTTTTTCGATTTCAATACCCTCCATATCGACACTTGTTGCGATCCGTTTGTAATGGTTGTGCACAGCCACCGATAGAATCTTCTTCGGCTTCTCCTGTTCTATTACATACTGGTCAAGTATTTCTTTTATCTCTTTAGGTTTGGGAAGCTGACCGGAATCATCAGTTTGATTCTCCTGGCTGTATTCCTCCGCAATTATTTCGTTGCATAGCTGTATACACTCGTCACATATATAAACGGATGGGCCTGCGATGAGCTTTTTCACTTCATCCTGGCTCTTACCGCAGAAAGAGCATAACAGGTCATCAGTAGAATTGTTGTTTTTAGCCATAATTTTTTACCTTTTATTTTTTGTTTAATTGGTCCTTCATTTCCCTGCTCGTGATTATCCGATCAATAATTCCGTAAGTCTTTGCCTCTTCACTGCTCATAAAACGGTCGCGTTCTGTGTCATCAGCTATTTTATTAATATCCTGACCGGTGTGTTTTGCGAGAAGGCGGTTTAGAATATCTCTTGTCTTCAATATCTCCCTGGCGTGTATGTCTATATCCGTGGCTTGCCCCTGCATTCCTCCTAGGGGCTGGTGGATCAAGATTTTAGAGTGGGGAAGAGCGTACCTCTTTCCCTTGGTTCCCGCTGCTAGAAGTAGTGCCGCCATGCTGGCTGCCTGGCCCATACAAATAGTAGCGATATCGGGCTTTATGTATTGCATTGTATCGTATATAGCCAGCCCTGCAGTGATTACGCCGCCTGGTGAATTAAGATAGAGATTGATGTCCTTGTCCGGATCTTCAGATTCCAGAAAGAGCATCTGAGCTATAATAGTATTGGCCGTACTGTCCTGGACCTGATCTCCCATAAAAATAATTCGGTCCTTCAAAAGACGGGAGTATATATCGTAGGCCCGTTCCCCACGACTCGATTGTTCAATTACCATTGGAATAAGCATAAGATCTATGTTTTCTCCTTTTCAGAAAGGTCCTGGGTCATTGCCCCTTTTTCCACATTAATAATGTTAGCATTCTGAACCAGGTAGTTCAATGTTTTTTCCTGTAACAGGTTTTCTCTAAGAGAATCCACCAGGCCTCTTGCCTCATAGTATTTCCTTAGAGTTTTGATATCTTGTCCAGTATTCGCAGACAGCTCCTTAAAGCCTTCCGCGAGTTCTTCATCGTTTATGGTGATATCTTCTCTTTTTGTTATTTCGCCTAAAACAAGAAGCTCTTTAACGCGTTTCTCCGCGGCAGATCTAAAGTCATTTCTTAATTTTTCTTCCGAGAGCCCCGCCTTTTCGAGATCCGCGCCGCTCCTAACCAGGTTTTGCCTCACGCTCTCAACTGCGTAGTCGATTTCATTTTCGACCAGCACTTGAGGAATCTCAAAATCTACGGTAGTTGCGATTTTTTGAAGCAACCTCTGCCTCAAATCTTTATTGATCCTCTTTTCTTCCTGTTTAATGGCATTTTCTCTGATCTTTTTTCTGAGGTCCTCCAGATCATTGAATTCACCCCCGAGACCCCTGGCGAAATCATCATTTAGCTCGGGCAGTATTAACTCCTTGATGTCGGTAAGCCTTACATTAAAATGGATTTTTTTACCAGCGAGCCTAGAGTGATAGTACTCGTCTTCAAAATCCACCTCAATTTCTGTTTCCTCGTCTTTATAAAGGCCGATGAGGCCTTCTTCAAATTTTGCATGAAAGTCGCCACTTCCTACTTTAAGAAGAAAATCAGAAGCCTTTATATCTTCAAGGGGTTTTTCATTCTCAAAGCTTTCATAATTGATAACCACATAATCGCCTTTTTGAACGGGCCTTTTCCCCTCGATAGAAGCCATTTTTCCGACCGCTTTGCGGATCTGGTCGAGCTGTTCTTCAATATCATCATCGGTTACCAAGCATTTTTCCTGCTGGATTTCAATACCCTTATAATTGTTTATATCAAACTGTGGTCGAACTTCCATTACAGCGCTATACTTAAAATCTTCCCCTCTTCGAAGGGGTTCCTTTTCCAGGAGCGGTGTTCCAAGCGGAAAAGTCTTAACTTCATCAAGCGCCTTGGGAAAAGTCTCACTTATGAGAGTCCTGGTCACATCGTCTGCTACCTGATCCCCGAAATGTCGCTCTAAGATGCTTAATGGCACTTTTCCCTGTCTGAAACCCGGTATTCTTGCCTTCTTTTTGAGGTCTCTATAAGCCTCGTTCAATTTTTTTTCAACTTCCTGTGATTCGATCTCTACTGACAACTTTTTCTTAACTGAGCTTATCTCTGCTAAACTAGTCTTCATGTTTCTCCCTTTTTATCTCCTAATGGAGGCCAATTCTTCTGGAAAATGTCTATAGGTGCAGGAAGGGTACTGGTGAATCTTTATTATATAGTAGCTAATATAACAAAAAATTAACAATGATCTCATCAATTTCAAGATATCTCCTTCCATTTACCGTTCGGCTCTCTTTTTTACTTAAGTGAGGTTTTATAAAATTCAAATTCTGGCTTTTTTTCACACAGCTGAAAATTCCAGGTGAGGTTACAGGAAGTATGAATTGGCTGTCAATATTAAACGTTAGGCTTAAAAAGTCAAAGATCTTTAGTGGATCCGATCTTGGGCATATAGAACCAGAGTAATAACAGGGTCGATTGGAATAATATTGTAGCCGTTTCTTTTAACTAAAATACTATTTATCTTGAGCCTCAACCTGGTCGCATATTTTTAAGAAAATTTCAAAAGCAGTAATATCAGGATAGGTATCTGGTGTCTCTTTTTGCTATATCGGTAATGGGAAGAAGATACTTTAGTTATAAGCGAAATTTCACTGGACAGGGCCAGAGCTTTAGAAATTGGTTCAAAAACCCAATAAGTCTGTTATGAAAAGCATCAGAAGGCCCACATTTAAGAATTTAGGCGGCACTAACGAGAAGAAACGACCTTATTTATTTCGCACTTGTTTCCTGTGAAATATTCCCTGATCTATTTCTGAATGGTGCGAGAGAGGGGAGTCGAACCCCTACGGGAAATCCCACTGGATCCTAAGTCCAGCGCGTCTACCAGTTCCGCCACTCTCGCGATGCCTTTGTATGCTATGATTCTACAGG
>CAZVGY010000022.1:0-34496 GCA_964627015.1 uncultured Desulfobacteraceae bacterium | reverse complement strand
GTGTGTCAAGACCTGAGAGAGACAAATTTGCGGTCGTATTCATCCGTAAAACGCTTAATCAGGCCTTCATCTGCAAAGCTGAAATAGGTATTATTCCCTATTATGATATGATCCAGTACCTGAATGCCCAATAGTTTTGCCGCCCATATGAGATCCCTCGTAAGCATGTTATCTTCTTTTGAGGGAGCCGGATCTCCTGACGGGTGGTTGTGGACAAAGACAAGTCCCGCAGACCTCCGTTCCAGTGCCAGGGTCATGATTTCACGCGGGTATACAACACTTCCGCTTAGTCCCCCCATAAACATATCCTGATCCAAGATTAACTCGTTTTTCCTGTTAAGGAATAGCACCTTGAAGATCTCCCTCTTCAAATCCCGCATGGAGTGAAAAAGGTAATCGTAGACTGCTCGGGACGAGTCAAAGAATCTTTTTTGCCCGGCCCTGTCTTTCAAATACCGTCCGGCGACCTGATGTGCCAGATTCAGGTAAAGGGCATTTTTCTGTCCAATTCCCTTTATTTCCATCAACTTTTCTAGGGGAGCAGACAGTACTCCTGAGAGACTTCCGAATTGTTTCATAGCCTCACGTGCCTGGGGTTTCAAATCTCCTCTGGGTGTTCCCAGGGTAAGAAGAAATTCTATAGTCTCTTCGTCCGAAAACCTTTCAAGGCCGCCTTCAAGGAATTTTTTGCGCAGCCTTTCCCTGTGGCCTTTTCCTTTGTTCTGCCAGTCAGTTTTAGCCATTATTCCTGAAAGTCCATTGTAAATATTGTTGTCTAAAAAATTGAATGATATTAGCAGAGATATAAGAAAAAGCAAGAAATCCTGACGATTAGAAACTATGCATCCGATAAAAATTGAATGCTACGAAATGGAGTCTGTGTCTCCTCACTGGTAAGGATTTTCACGTCAGGCCGAAGTGATAAAAATATTGATGCCCTGAGAATCTGTATGCTAATATTACATAAAGTGTCAAAAACGAAATTGTAATCGTAGTCCTGCCGAATAGGGCGGTTTTTATTTAAAAATCCGAATAAGATTAGAACCATGGCGGAAAGAATTTTTACTCCGGCTTATGGATAATATGTCGCATGATGATTATCGACAAAAAACCGGTTCTATTCTCATTTTTCGAAGGAGAAAAGGCAACTAACTGTGATGAAACTAATTTTTATTCTATTTACTTTAATTATAACGGATTTTATCTGGATTGATACTGCGCTTGCATGGGGACCAGCCGTTCATATGTTCACTGCTTTGAGTGCCCTAGATAATGCAGCTTTTATTCTTCCATCCATAGCAGGGATAGTAACTTCATTTCCCCTTGAATATCTTTACGGATGCCTGGCAGCCGATTTTTTTATTGGTAAAGGCCGAAGAAGGAGTGGAAATCATCTCCATAACTGGGAGGGCGGTTTTAGGTTCTTGGATGAAGCCACCGGTGATCGCGAGGCGGCTTACGCTTACGGTTTTCTTTCTCATCTGGCAGCGGATGTTATTGCCCATAATTTTTTTATTCCCAATATTATTAGAGGTTATCCTGCAGGGAACAGAGTCGGTCATGTGTTTTGTGAGGCAAAGGCAGACTACCTCGTGGGGCATAACTATATGAGAATCGCCAGGGATGTCCTGGGAATGGATCATCATCGATGCGACAAGCTTCTAAGGTTGATGGGTGGAAAAGGAAATAACGGGCTGATGGCCAAAAAGAGGATCTTCGCACAATCAGTTAGGGCCTCGAATTATATCTATATGGCGCACAATACATTTTTTGCGGGAAAAATAATTCATGGGAGGGTTTTTGAAGCTCATCTGTTTTATATGCTTGATCTTTCTTGCCGCCTCGTACGAGATCTTTTGAGTAATCCCGAATCTTCGCTATGCCTGTCGTATGATCCTTTAGGCAGAGAAAGTCTGCGCCTAGCAAAAAGAAAAGGCCCGCTGACGAAGAGACACGGCCCCGGTCCTGAGCACCACGGATACACCAGCGTGGATATGCAAATCCTGGAACTATGAGCATTATTAGAATACTCCCCGAAAAAGTCACCTCCCAGATTGCGGCCGGAGAAGTTGTAGACCGGCCTTTTTCTGTTGTCAGGGAACTGATAGATAACAGTATAGACGCCGGTGCGGACCGCATAAGTGTTAGTATTGAAAGAGGCGGGCGTGGGTTAATAAAAGTTGGTGACAACGGGATGGGTATGTCTCGAGATGATTTACTAATGTGTGTAGAGAGATATTCCACCAGTAAGATTGAAACAGCTTCAGATCTCCTCTCGGTAAAGTCATTAGGGTTCAGGGGAGAGGCCCTCTCAAGCATAGCTTCTGTCTCTCGAATGCGAATTACATCACGTATAAGGGATCAGGTGGAGGGATATGTACTGAAAATATCAGGTGGCAAACTTTCATCTATCATGGAGACAGGGTCTCCCCCGGGAACGATCGTCGAGGTTGGTGATCTATTCTTTAATCTCCCTGCAAGACGCAAATTTCTTCGCTCTGCCAAGACTGAAACCGATCACATAATAGACACACTGTCGCGGATCGCCCTGGCATTTCCAGAGATCAGCTTTCAACTGGAGGAATCCGGCAGGACGATTCTGAATTTACCTTCCTCAGAGCAGTTGCAGCGTTTGTCGGCCCTGCTGGGCAGGAAAGTAGCCGAATCAATGGTTGAAGAGGAAACAAGAGATTTTGAGGTAGGGGTCAAAGCTTACCTGGCTCATCCTGAATTCGCGAGAACCCGAGGGGACCACCTTTTTGTGTATGTTAATAGGCGAAATATTCGAGATAGGGCGGTTACCAAGGCCGTTATGGAGGGATACGGCCAGAGAATTATGAAAGGACAATACCCCCAGGCGGCTATTTTTATTGAAATCGATCCCTCGCTCGTAGATATCAATGTCCACCCGACTAAACAGGAGGTCCGGTTTCGGAATTCACGTGACCTGTTTCAGGCTGTAAAATCAACTATTGAAAGGGCACTAGCCGGTTCTTTTAATATATTAAAGGAAAAGACGACCTTCGAGGGAAGCTTTAAAGATAATGTTAATTTTCCTGGCTTCTCCGGTCCGGCTATTGGTTCGATTGCTGAAGCTTCATGGATTTACGCGGAAAAAAGAGAGGGGCGGGAGAAATTTGCTCCGGTGGAAGAGGTTGCTGAGAAGTCAATTATAAGAGAGGGGCCTCGGGTTATTGGGCAACTGGGAAATACATATATATTATGCCAGGTAAGGGACGGCTTACTTATGGTTGACCAGCATGCGGCCCATGAGAGAATTGTCTATGAGAACCTCAAAAGGGGTGTTGAGATGTCCAGGATCGAATCCCAGGTTCTGTTGGTTCCGCACAAGGTGGAACTGACCGCCAGGGAGTCTAGGATTTTACTTGAGAATGGCGAACAGCTTTTAAATTTTGGCCTTGAATTGGATCATTTTGGTGGAAATACTTTTTTGCTGAGGAGTGTTCCTGCCTTGTTGAAGAATGTACAGTGGGATTCTCTATTGTCTGAGCTCATCGCTGATCTCGAGGAAGGAGGACTGGGAGCCGACAGGCTACTGGACAAGCTGCTGACTACAATGGCCTGCCACGGTGCTATAAGGGCGGGTTGCCGGCTTAATAATGACGAGGCTGTTAACCTCCTCAGCGAGTTGGAGGAGATGGATCTGCCTACTAACTGTCCGCATGGAAGACCGATTTTTAAGCATTTCAGCTATCACGAAATCGAGAGGATGTTCAGGCGGATAGTTTGAGCCAGCCCACCAGGTATGACAACTTACAAGAACTCAAAAACGGTTGTTATTGCCGGCCCAACGGCTAGTGGAAAGACATCTCTGAGTGTTGAGCTTGCGATAGCTTTGAGTGGAGAAGTGATCAATTGTGATTCCATGCAGGTCTATCGGGGCATGGACATTGGAACAGCCAAACCGACGATTGAAGAGCGGAAAGGTATAGCCCATTATCTTTTCGATGTAGTTGATCCGGATGAGGAGTTCAATGCTGCAGTCTATCGGTTTTTAGCGCTGCCTTTGGTAGAAGATATAGCATCCAGGGGAAAGATCAGTCTTGTCGTTGGGGGAACCGGCTTGTATATAAAAAGTTTGCTGAGTGGACTGTTCGATTGCCCACCCGCGGACCTGGCTTTAAGGAAATCGCTTCGCAAGGAGTTAAAAGACTTCGGTACAGCTGGGCTTTATAAGAGGCTCGAGAATATCGATCCTGAGTCTGCCTTGAAAATTCATGCGAATGATGGGGTAAGGATAACGAGGGCACTTGAGATATTTTATTTGACAGGCAGACTATATTCAGAAATTCGCAGGGGGCACGGTTTCCAAAGTAAATATCTAAGTGCCTTTAAGATTTGCCTCGATATTGATAGAGAAACCCTTTACGATCGCATTAACAAGCGATGTGCTGTTATGGTCGAAAACGGACTTATCGATGAGACAGAAGAACTCTTGAGCAAAGGTTATTCTCCTTCTTTGAAATCGATGAATGCCATCGGGTACAGACATATTATCAAATACCTGTATGGGGAGTATTCTCTAGAAGAGGCGGTCCATAACCTACAGAGAGATACCAGAAGATATGCCAAGAGACAACTCACATGGTTCAGAGCTGACCCTGAGTACACCTGGGTAACACCCGATGATTTTGATACGGCGATAAGAAAAATTAAAGATTTCATAGATAGAAATCCTTGACGTTCGACCCTCTTGGCCTTATCAATGCAAGAATAGTATACTGCCTAATGTTGAAGGCGATTTAACCCAATTAATAATAAAGGGTTGTGGAATGATAGGTTATACGCGTGTTAAAATAAAGAACTTGAGTGTCCAAAGAGGTCACTGGCCCACTTCAATCTGTCGGCTCTTGGTTTTAATATTCTTAATCGGTTTCACGTTGAATGCAAAGGCCGCTGAAAAACAGATAGAAAAGGAAGTGGTTGTTATTGGAACCGGCGTCATTGTAGATGGAAATCTGGCTCTGGCTAAGCGGACGGCGGTTTCACATTCTTTGGAAAAAGGAGTGGAAAAGTATCTTTTGAATACTCTGGGACGCCAGGGTGCCATGAATTATTTCCAGAGACTCATTGAGTATATCCTGCCCAGCGCCAGAGAGGAAATAGAGAGCTATCATATCCTGGCAGAAGGGCAAGTTGACAACGAATACAAGATCCTTATGAAAATAAAGATCAACCAGGAGATGATGGAAGAAAAATTGAGGCAGGCTGGACTCACCCTATTGTCTGCCCCTGCCCTTAAAATGCTGTTCCTGGTTTCGGAGAAAACTAAAGACAAGATATCTTACTGGTGGAGGACTCCGCATGTTTACTCAGGCTTGAGTCCATTGGAACTTGCGCTCCATAATGTATTTCAGGATAGGGGATTCGTGCCTATCAATCGTGCTCTGAACCTGCCCGAAGATGAGTATTCAGATGATTTAAAGGCTCCGGAACTTGACGTCGAGGATATTTTGAGATGGGGCCGCCTCTTTTCCGCTGATGTTGTTTTTTATGGGCAGGCTGATATGTCAAATCCAGAAAAGGTATCCCTCTTTAGTAAAGTTTTTGATGTAGATCAGGGCGTTATGATCTGTCAGGAAGTTGAATCCTTGCCTGTTCAGGAAGGCCGTGAAGGCCGGGATCAGGATGTACAGATTTTGAAGAAGCTGGTAATTAAGTTGGCCGAACGAGTTATTCCTGCAATTATCAGTTCAAGTGCAGCGGGTCCTAATACAAAGAATCATTTGCAGATCATTATCAGTGGTCTGAACTCCTATAAGCAATTAATAATTTTCAGGGATTTCTTAAGAAAAGAGGTGGCCGGTGTTAAATCTGTAAAGCAAACCAGAGTAAAGGGAAGTTCAGTGTTCCTCACACTTGATTTTGAGGGGAACAGAGATGAGTTTTTGAAGCGTGTTCTTAACCACGGAAATCTTCCCCTTCTGTTGAGCCACGAACCGTCCGAAGAGGGGTATGTAATGTTTAAAATAGAGTGAGATCCCCTACGAGGAATATATCGGGTTTGCTTCGGTCAAACTTTCCCTAAATAGATGATAGTAAAGAAAACAATGACCATACCTAATTTGATTACCAGTATTAGAATTATATTGGTGCCTATTTTCGTGATTTACCTTATTAATGACAGGTTTTTGGACGCCCTGGTAGTTTTTGTTCTGGCAGGGTTAAGTGATGGCATTGATGGCTTCATAGCTAGATTGTATAATCAGAAGAGCAGGCTGGGCACATTTCTTGACCCCCTTGCCGATAAGATACTTTTGATTTCCGCCTTTGTAGTCCTTTCTACAAGAAACCTCGTTCCTCCCTGGCTGACCGTGGTTGTTATCAGCCGGGATATCCTTATCCTGCTGGGCGTTCTTATACTTTTTATGAACAGGGCCGGCCTTACAATTAAGCCGTCAATTTTGAGTAAACTGACGACCTGTTTCCAACTGGGTACAGTTTTCGTAGTCCTATCAAAAAATCAATTTCCTGTTTTTTTAAATATCCATGATTACATATTCTGGGTTACAGGGCTTTTTACGATCAGTTCTGGTCTTCATTACATGAGATACTGGTTCGGAATGGTGAGGGAGGAAGATTTCGATAGCTGATAACTGGACACCTTCGATATAATTCGACTTGACATCAGGCCGCTTGCCTGATACCTAACAATTATAATAGGCACGTAGCTCAGGGGGAGAGCACTACCCTGACACGGTAGGGGTCAAGGGTTCAAATCCCTTCGTGCCTACCAGCTGATTTAAGGGATTGAGGTAATAACCACAATCCCTTTTTGTTATGAAGAGCTTATTTTTTGCTTGCATTTCCCTATGTTATTGTTTATTCATTATACCTGTATTAGGCTGGCTAATTCAGGAGGCTGGTGATAAACTGAGTCGGGTCTCCTCAAGGTTAGGTATATTCGCTAATTAGAAGCTCCTCAAGTTTGTACTGCCGCGAACACATAATTTTTGCTCTGACGATAGAGATAAGCAGGGTTTTTATCAGTATTGGATTATTGAGAAAAAATTTATGAGGCATCTGAGGAATTGAAGCGTTTACTTCGGATGCCTTATTTTCTTTAGATGGGTCAGATAATGAAATCTTTTTCTATTAACCTGAAAGAACAGCCTCCTGAAGAATTTCAGGTAGAGTCAATGTCCTGCTTGGAGGCATTGCAACACCTAAAACAAAGAGGGATTGAGAGGGTTGTGGCGGTAAAGGTGAATGGAGAAGCACGTGATCTGAGTGGTCAGATTGACTCTGATACGGAACTCGAGCCGATCTTCATAGACTCGGAGGAGGGGCTTAAGATATTAAGACATAGCACTTCACACGTTATGGCTATGGCGGTCAAGGAGCTTTTTCCAGGGACAAAAGTTACTATCGGGCCGGCGGTAGAGAATGGATTCTATTATGACTTTGATTATGAACGGGCCTTTAAGGAAGATGACCTGCCCCAGATAGAAAAAAGGATGGAAGAGATCATCAAAAATGATCTGCCTTTTGTCAGAAGGGAATTGTCAGCGAGAGAGGCAATTGATTTTTTTGAGAGGCAAGGAGAGGATTATAAAGTAGAAATTATCAATGATCTCGGGACTGAAGTTGTATCACTCTATACTCAGGGTAGCTTTACTGATTTGTGCCGGGGCCCTCATATACCATCCACAGGTTTTATAAAGGCCTTCCATCTTACTAAAGTAGCAGGTGCATACTGGCGTGGCGATGAGAAAAGGGCGATGCTCAGCCGTATTTATGGGGTTGCTTTCCAGGATAAAATGCGGTTGAAACAATACCTCAAAACAGTTGAGGAGGCCCGAAAGAGGAATCACGTCAGGCTGGGACCCCAGTTAGGGCTTTTTAGTACCTACGAAGAAATAGGCGCTGGAATGATTGTATGGCATCCAAAAGGTGCCATGTTGCGGCATATTCTTGAGGATTTCGAAATACGGGAGCATCTGAAGAGAGGCTATGATCTGGTCAGAGGGCCTGAACTTCTTAAAACCGAATTATGGAAGAAATCTGGGCACTTTGAGAATTACCGTGAAAATATGTATTTCACCATGATTGATGAGCAGTCATACGGTATTAAACCGATGAACTGCTTAGCACATATGCTCATTTACGGATCAAAAATCCGGAGCTATCGAGATTTGCCCAAGCGCTATTTTGAACTGGGCACGGTCCATAGACATGAGCGGTCGGGTGTCCTGCAAGGACTTTTCAGGGTACGGGAATTTACACAAGATGACGCACATATAATTTGTACCCCGGATCAGCTGAATAACGAAATAAAAGGCGTTCTCGATTTCGTAAAAGATATAATGGGAATCTTTGGCTTTGAATATGATCTGGAAATCAGCACTAGGCCTGAAAAGTCCATCGGGTCTGAGGAGGACTGGGACCTGGCTACTAAGGCACTTATAAAAGCTATGGATGATAATTCCCTTCGATATGACATTAATGAGGGAGACGGTGCTTTCTATGGTCCGAAGATAGATGTGAAATTGAAGGATGCCCTGGGTAGACAATGGCAATGTGCCACTATTCAGTGCGATTTTACTCTTCCAGAACGGTTTGACCTGAGTTACATTGATAATGAAGGTAAAAAACAAAGGCCAGTAATGATCCACAGGGTTATCCTTGGGGCGATTGAGAGATTTATCGGAGTGTTGATCGAACATTATGCCGGCGCATTTCCCGTCTGGCTCGCGCCTGTTCAGGCCAAGATATTGACTGTAACCGATAGAAACATATCATATGGCGAAAAACTGTTGAAAATCTTGTCGAATAGGGATATTAGAGCCGAAGCAGATTTTAGAAATGAGAAGTTGGGGTTGAAGGTTAGAGAGGCCCAATTGCAGAAAATACCTTATATGTTGATAATAGGCGATAAGGAATGTGAAAAAGAGGGGGTAACGCCCAGGCTTAGGAACGGTCAAAATCTTCCTTTTATGAATTCGGAGGAATTGATTGACCACATTGAGGAGGATTATAGACAGAGGAGGTAATGGCCATAGGAAGGAAACCTGATGACGTCAGAGTGAATGAGCGAATTCGTGCAAGGTCGGTGAGGCTGATTTCCGCAGAAGGTGAGCAGTTAGGCATCGTTCCTGTTCATGAAGCTATTGGGGTGGCAAAGGAAGACGGTCTGGATCTTGTGGAGGTTGCGCCTAATTCGGATCCTCCGGTATGCAGGATCATGGACTATGGCAAGTTCAAGTATCAGGCTAGCAAGAGGGTACAGGAAGCACGGAAAAAGACGAAGTCTTTCCAGCTTAAGGAAATTAAGCTGAGGCCACATACGGAGGATCATGACCTGAATTTCAAGGTCAAGAATATTAAGAAATTCTTGGAAAACAAAAATCGCGTCAAGGTGACCGTCTTTTTCCGGGGGAGAGAAATGTCTTTTATGGATGCGGGCGTTGATCTCCTTAAACGGGTTGCTGAAGAAGTCGTTAATGAGGGAACGGTCGAGCAGGAACCAGTGAAAGAGGCGCGAAATAGAATGAGCATGGTTATAGTGCCAAGATGATTTGGCTTTAGCGGGAGTCTTGCAGATATGCTGAAGCCCCTCAAAATTCCCCTCTTGTGAGGGAGATTGGCGGGGCTTGTTATGTTGTGCAATCTCGCTTAACAGATGGAGGATACTAATGCCGAAGATAAAAACCAACCGTGGAGCTGCTAAGAGATTTAAAATTACTGGCTCTGGTAAGATTGCGCGTAGTAAGGCCTTTGCAAATCATATACTGACAAAGAAGACTACAAAAAGAAAAAGAACACTCCGAAAATCAGCCTTAGTGGACTGCAGTAATTTGAAACAGGTATCCAAACTTATTCCATACAAATAGCTATTGGGTAATTTGGATAGTATTCTAGTTGTCAATTTTTTGTTCCGGGCCTTGTTTAATGTAGAGTGGTAATTGTATTACGTTTCAAATGAGATAGTTTTTAATATCGCGAACAGAAATCATAATTTAGTTAGGGGATTTCAATGCCAAGGGTAAAGAGAGGTTTTAAAGCCAGAAGAAGAAGAAAAAAGGTCCTAAAGGCGGCAAAGGGATATAGAGGCGGACACAGCAAACAGTTCAGGACAGCTGAAGTGTCCGTGAGAAGGGCCGGAATGTACGCCTATCGGGATCGTAGAAGCAAAAAGAGAGATTTTCGTAAACTCTGGATTGTGCGCATAAATGCTGCTGCCAGGGAGAACGGTCTGTCTTACAGCAGGTTTATATGCGGACTCCAAAAGGCCGGTATTATCCTAGATAGAAAAGTTCTTGCAGATATAGCTGTTCGGGACCCGGCCGCTTTTTCTCAGTTGGCGACTATGGTTCAGCAATAAAGAAAAAATTTAATTAATCTGTGCAATGAAAAACCAACTCCTTGAACTGCAAGAAAAAGCTACCAATGAACTCGAAGCTGTTAGAGATTCTGAGGAACTCGAAAAGTTCAGAGTTAGATATCTGGGAAAGAAAGGACTGCTGACCTCCTTATTGAAAAGGCTGGGTGAGCTACCAGCTCAGGAGCGGCCGGAACTGGGGAGGCTAGCAAACAGAATCAAGACTGAGCTTTCTACCCGTATTGAATATACCAAGGGCAGCCTAGGTTCTCAGCAAAGCGGAGGAGCCGAATATTTTGATGTGACCCTTCCGGGACGCCAGCCACAGAGGGGGCACTTACACCCTATTACTTCGGTAGTCATGGAAGTCTGCCATATTTTTTCGAAGATGGGTTTCCAGGTCGTGGAGGGTCCTAATGTAGAGTTGGACTATTATAATTTTGAAGCGTTAAACATCCCCAAAGACCATCCGGCCAGGGATATGCAGGACACATTTTATATATCTGAAAATTTGGTCCTTCGTACTCACACCTCACCTATTCAGGTTAGAGTGATGGAAAAACAAAAGCCTCCTGTCAGCATAATTGCGCCGGGAAAGGTCTACAGAAGGGATTCCGACGTATCACACACCCCAATGTTTCATCAGGTTGAAGGCCTGCTGGTGGACAAAGAAGTCAACTTCGGGGAACTGAAGGGGACATTAACGAGTTTCCTTCACCAGATGTTTGGTAGAGAAACTGAGTTGCGGTTCAGACCCAGTTTTTTTCCGTTTACTGAGCCTAGCGCAGAGGTTGATATAGAGTGCGTGATTTGCGGTGGAAAAGGCTGCCGTACATGCTCTCACACCGGGTGGCTGGAAATCCTCGGCGCCGGTATGGTCGATCCTGCAGTATATGGCTTTGTTGATTATGACCCTGATGTCTACTCCGGCTTTGCGTTTGGAATGGGTATCGAGAGAATCGCAATGCTCAAATACGGAATTGATGATATTCAACTGTTTTTCAAAAACGACATGCGGTTTCTGAGGCAGTTCTAGCACGTTCTTCTGGCATTGCCCTGCAAAAAAAACCTGGCACCAGCTCGCTTCCGCCATTATTATAGGAATATTTTTTCATCGCTGATGAAGTGAGTGCGCAGAATTCCTATCTATAGAGTATTAGTCATGAAATTAAGCCTGAACTGGTTAAAAGATTATGTGAATATTGAAATGCCTCCCGAGGATCTTGCCGACCTCCTCACAATGAGTGGTTTGGAGGTGGACAGCTTTGCACCTGTTGGCCAGTCCCTGGGCGATGTTGTGGTTGCAAGAATAATAGAACTGTCACCCCACCCCAGGGCAGATCGTCTGACCCTCTGTCTTGTTGATACCGGCGTAAAGCAGGTACCAGTTGTATGTGGTGCGCCCAACTTAAGAGAAGGGAGTCTTGTCCCCCTTGCTTTACCAGGAGTAAGACTGCCGGGCGGTGAAGTAATCAAGGAAAGCCGTATAAGGGGTGAAGTCTCTAAAGGTATGCTCCTGGCAGAGGATGAAATGGGGCTGACTGATGACCATACAGGGATCATGCTTCTGCCACCGGGACTCGATCCAGGGACTTCCTTACCTTCTGCTGTCTCTGTTGAGGATTGGAGTTTAGATATAGATCTTACGCCCAATCGTCCAGATTGCGCATCGGTTTTGGGCATAGCTAGGGAAATAGCTGCTCTTACCGGAAGAGAACTCAAATATCCCGATACGGAAGTAAGAGAGAACGGCCCGGCCGTTGAGGATCTCACAAGTGTGACGATCATGGATGAGGACGCCTGTCCACGTTACGCCGCAGGGATTATTCAGGGTATTGAAGTGGGGTCATCTCCATTCTGGATGAGGTATAGGCTATATCTTTCTGGAATCAGGAGTATAAATAATATAGTTGACGTAACCAATTACGTGATGCTGGAATTAGGTCAACCCTTACACGCATTTGATTATGAGCGTCTGAGAGAGAACAGGATTATTGTAAGACGGGCATATGAGGGAGAAAAATTCAGCACTCTCGACGGTACTACCCGTAGCCTTAACGGGGAGACACTTATGATCTGTGACGGGAAGGGGGCCGTTGCAGTCGCTGGCATAATGGGCGGTCTGAATTCAGAGATTTATCAGGGGACCAGCGATGTTCTTATTGAGAGCGCTTTTTTTGATCCAGTGGTTATTCGAAGGGGTTCAAAAGGGATTGGCCTTTCTACAGAGGCATCATATCGTTTTGAAAGGGGCGCCGACATAGGTGGTGTGATTAAGGCGTTAAAGCGGACTCTCTGTCTTATGTCCAGCCTCACAGGTGGAAAAGTAGCGAAAGGGCTTATAGACAATTACCCTAAAAAACATTTCCCCCCTGAAATTTGTCTCGGAGTTGATAAAACTAATAAGATTCTGGGAACAGAGTTGAGCAAGGAAGTTATAATCAGTTACCTCAAAGCTCTCAATATGGATGTTAGAGCCGGTTATGATGATAGGCTCTTCGTTACTCCTCCTTCTTTTCGAGTAGATATCGCACGTGATGTAGATCTCATGGAAGAGGTGGCAAGGATGGATGGTTATGATAATATTCCTGTAACTTATCCAAGTTTCCGCCCTTCCGAAGGAGAGGTGTCTCCAGAACTGGACCTTAGAGATCAGGTAAAATCCATCATGATAGGTGTTGGGTTTACTGAGATAATAACATATAGTTTTTTATCACCCGATTCCGCTGATATTTTAGGAGCGGAGGAGGGAAGTTCTCTGAGATCTTTCGTTCGGATTATGAATCCCCTAACCATCGACCAGTCGGTAATGAGAACCTCGTTGATTCCCGGTCTCCTGGATACCGTAAGTAATAATATCATCCGTGATGAAAGGGCTTTAAAACTTTTCGAATGGGGAAAGGTGTTTATTAGTGAAGAAACAAAAGAACAACCGAGCGAAAAAACATTTCTGGCGGGAATTATAATCGGACCTTACCGTAAAAAGACGTGGTATGAAGACGAGAGGCTGGTAGATTTCTATGACGCTAAGGGTGCCCTGGAGGTTCTGTTCAGGGAATTGCACCTTGAGAGAGTCTTCTTTAAAAAAGGTATCCTTTTTCCTGGATATGATACCCATGTTTCTGCAAACATTTTCCATTCCGGCCTTTTTTTGGGACAGGTAGGTCGTGTTTCTTCATCAGTAATGGAGGCCTATGATCTTGAAAAAGAGAATGCCTTCATGTTTGAAATCGATATAGGGGCACTCCTTGAAAGTGTTTCGGGAGAGAGTAGGTTTAGACCTTTTGTTAAATTTCCGGCCGTATACAGAGATATCTCCCTGCTAGTAGACCGGCATGTACAAAGCGCCTCAATCGTAGAGATAATAGAAGAGGAAGGCGCCGACCTGGTAGAGTCTGTACATATATTTGATCTGTATGAGGGAGATAAAATCTCCCCTTCGGAAAAAGCACTCGCTTTCAGGGTCTGCTACAGGTCCGAGCACGGTACTCTGGATGGATCAATGGTAAACAATTTGCACGACTCAATCGTCAATAAAATAAGACAAGAGACGGGGGGCAAATTGAGGGAGGGCTGATACAATGGTCCAGGTTCCTGATAGCAGGAATTATTTTCGGATAGGTGAAGCCAGCCGAATAGTTGGAGTCGCTCCATATGTCTTGAGATACTGGGAGGGACAATTCCCCCAGATCAGGCCAAGAAGAGCCGATTCCAAGCAGAGGACATACCGGAAGATAGACCTGGAAATCCTTCTGGAAATAAAAAGGCTCCTGTATGAGGAAAAGATGACCATAAAGGGAGCAAGGCAGCATTTGAGCAGAGAAAGAACTGGAAAAGGCGAAAATCTCGCTTCACCGCTGCTGAAAAGCATAAAGATAGAACTCGAGGAAATTTTGAACACGCTGCGATAAATTCTATCCACACCTTTTTTCTAATAGAAAATATCCTTTTTATATCTTACCTGAACCCATGCTGTTGGTGATAGTGTTTATATAGTTAAAATAGCCTACTATAGCAACCGCCTCCAGAATCTGGGAATCTGAATAACCGACTTCTTTTAGGGATTCGAGATCCTTTTGAACCACCTTGTAACTATTTTTTGCGCTTTTCATGCAAAATTGTAACAATTTTTTCTGTTTCTCCGGAAGGTCTGCATTTTCTATGCTATTGAGGACACTTTCTATTTCTTCTTCATTGATCCCTAGCATTTTTGCTATCCGCGTATGTTCACCGACACACATGGCACAGCCGTTTTCAACGGATATAAGAATCGCAAGCCATTCCTTTGTTTGCTGGTCCAGTTCGGTCTGAGAGATAAGCAGCGTTTTTACCATTTTGTTCGTCATTTCAAGAATATCAGGCCTGATGGCTAATATCCTCACGGTTTCGCCAACCTCACCTGTTGTCGCCTTGGCTTTATCAAATTGTTTTTTTATTGATTCATCTACCCCTTCCATATCAGGCAGCTCAATAAAAGCCATATCGTCCTCCCTTTCTTAAAAGTGTTAAGTATTTAGATTTTGTACCTTTAGTCTGGATAGCCTCACATAACAGAGAAGGTATTTACCTGCTTCAATAAATTACCCAAGCCTCAGCTTGTATGTCAATGATTAAGAGTTTAAATATCCCTATATTTATTGAAGTTGCGGCCTTGAACTTTTTTCTATCCTGCTATATTCTCTTGAGACTTCAATTTCTGCAGGGAAAAAATTATTATAATATTTGTTAGGATTAAATAAGGTTTTGAATATAAGTTTACTCCGATATTCTGGCGATGTTTTTTTGCTAAAAGGGTCGTATATTTATGATCTTCCCTCATTAGAGTAATTAGTAATTTCTTCAGGATCAGGAGGTTACATGATCTCTGAACTGGGAGTAGTATGTAGAATACTAAACCGTAATGCCTTGGTTCGCATTCAGAAGAGTTCCGCATGCGCACACTGTGAATCGCGGGATTCCTGTGAATTTTCTGACAAGGAAATACTGGTTGAAGTGCTCAATGATCTTGAAGCAAAGGTGGGAGATCAGGTTGAAGTCAGCCTTCTTAGGAGCTCTCTTTTAAAGCTTTCCCTGCTAGTTTACTTGTTTCCTGTGGCAGCCTTCGTTGGTGGGGCTTATGCGGGCTCATTGTGGGCCGCAGGCATTCACCAAAGTGACGGAAATTTATCTGCCATATTAGGCGGTGTATTAGCAATGGGAATTGCTTTTTATATATTAAAATATTTTGACCGCACTGCTTTATGGAAAGAAAAGTATTTTCCTCGTATGACACGAATTGTAATTAGTGCAGTTCCCCCTGAACCCGACGATAGCATATGAGCCCGCACTGAAGACATCGCTTTGCCTCTTTAAGGGCCTGCTCCTCTGAAAATCCCATCTCAATTTCGGCAGCAGGATCTTTGGCCTGATCTTCGGCTGAAAGTTCAGGCATTTTCTGCCTTGGTATTTCCGATACCGGTTCCAGCTGGTCTAGACTCAAGACTCTAGTATATTTTCTAATCATATTTACCGGTGCTTCTACGGGCTCTTCTGAGAGAAACCTGTTAATGGAACTTGCTGCCCTCCGGCCAGAACCTATCGCCTCCACAACAGCTTTATAGTCACTGGTTACTTCTCCCGGTCGGAATATGCCCAGGTCCTCTTGAGCAAAAGGACTGGGGTAAGGGATAAGTGTCTCCCATCCTATAACGTTTTCTTCAGCCGTGTTTTTCTCTTCTTCTTCTGCTGCTCCCTGGTTTTCTTTTATTGGTATATAAATGAGTTCAGGAAACCGTCCCGAGCCGGTAAGGAGAGTGTCTATTGCTATTAACTCCCTCTCTCTGTAGCTCTCTTCTTCACCTCTTTCAGAGATGGGAGCAATTTCTACCTGAGTAAGGCTTTCCTCCTTTCCAGCCATGCGAGTCACCACAGACTGAAAGTAGAATTGAACTCCTTCCTCTTCAGCTTCTTTAAAAGCTTTCTGGGTAAAAAGTGAATCTTTATAAGGACTGCGAACAACCATATACACATTTTTTGCACCTTGACTGATGCAGGTCCTGGCGGCTTCAAGGCCGGCGTTTCCTCCGCCCAGAATCATGATCTGCCTGCCGGCCAAAGGTGTTTGGTTTTCCCTGATTCCCAGGATGAAATCCAGAAGTAGCTGTACACCCGGCACGGACTTGGATGAGATTTTACTCAGGTTTCTTTCGGAAAGCTGAGTATCCCATCCGCCGGTAGCAATGAACACGGCTGAGAATCCTTCTTTCAGCAGAGAATCTAGTGAAAAATCAATTCCGAGTCTCTGGCTTTTTCGCGCCTTGATTCCTACTTCAAGAATTCCATTTATTTCCCATTCCAGGATGTCTCTTGGAAGGCGATTTTGAGGAAGGCCCAGACGAAGAATACCACCCAGCTGAGAAGACGCCTCGAAGACTGTTACTTCATGTCCCAGACGATTCAGGAAATAGGCTGCTGTAAGGCCTTCTGCACCTCCTCCTATGACAGCCACGGGTTTTCCTGTTTCTGGAGCTCGTGGAATTTGAATTCTATTTCCTGTGTTCCTTTCATAATCTGCAGCAAAACGTTTTAGATGGTTTATGGCTACAGGTTCATCGACAAGGTTGCGGCGGCATTCATATTCACAGGGATGTACGCAAATTCGTCCACACACGGAAGGAAATGGATTTGTTTCCTTAATAATCCGGACCGCTTCGAGATAGTTACCCTCCCCAATCTGTTTAATGTATGCGGGAATATCGATGCCAGCCGGGCAGGCTCTCTGGCATGGGGCGGTACATTCATCGGTAGTATATTCGTGTTGGATTCGTCGTGAATTCGAAGTTAAGGTAATTATGTGTTTTGGGCAAACCCGCTCACAGGTCCCGCAGCCGGTGCACCGGTTAGGATCGACTACAGGAAGATTGTCAGGCCCCATAGACAGAGCTCCGAAAGGGCATGCCCTCACGCATGTCCCGAGTCCGAGACAACCGATGGGACAAACCTTTGCCCCTCCGCTCAGAAGGACAGCCGCTCTGCAGTCCTGAATCCCGTCGTAGATAAATTTGACATCTGCATCCTGTATGCCGTAGGAGCAAAGAGGCGTCGCTATATCAGGCTCTTTTGCCTCCAGTTTTACACCCATTATTTCCGCTATTTCAACGGCAACTTCAGGACCACCTGCCACGCAGGAGGAGGGAGAGGATTTCCCTTCAACAATAGCTGCTGCATTGGCGTTGCACCCCGGGTAACCACATCCTCCACAATTGGCTCCAGGAAGTGCCTCTTCTACTGCTTCGATTTTCGGGTCAACATAAACGTAAAAGATCTTGGAGGCCAGGGCCAATCCCACACCTACAACAACACCAAGCCCTCCCATTATCAATACTCCGCCTAACATGCTGTTCCTCCTATCGCGAATTCCGCGAACGATTTCATAGAAATAATTACGATAGAGCACATGAAGTTTTTCAGCTAGCCCTGAAAGAATGAATCCAGCTAGACTCTCCTATTTCAGAGAAGAATTTAAGCTGTCAGACCATTCCCTTAAAAGCAAAAAAGGCCAATGACAACATACCTGCTGATACCAGACCTATGGAAGTATCCTGCAAAGGTTTCGGCACTCTAGCCAGGAGTATTCTCTCCCGTATGCCGGCAAAAAGAACGAGGGCCAGGCCGAAACCTACTGCATAGCTGAAAGAGGCAATCAGGGCCTGCATGAAGCTGTATTCCTCTTTGATATTGATGAGGCATACACCCATAACGGCACAATTTGTAGTAATGAGAGGTAGAAAAATGCCCAGGCCAGCATAAAGGGCAGGTATGCTTTTTTTCAGGAACATTTCAACAAGCTGGACCAGTGAGGCGATAACCAGAATAAAGGCGAGGGTCCTGAGATATTCAAACCCGAACGCCTTTAATATGTAATTATCCGTTATCCAGGTGATTGCGCCTGCCATTACAAGAACAAAAACAACTGCCATTGCCATTCCAACTGCAGTTTCCATTCTCTTGGATACTCCGAGAAAAGGACAGTTCCCTAGATACTGCATCAAAAGAATATTATTGACAAAAATACAGCTTATCGCCAGTAAGATGTAATCACCCATTTATAAATCTCCTTGCCAAAGGTGACCCTTTTTTTCCTTCTATTTTTTCCCGAGCATATTCATAACGCAGAGCATAAGACCTAAACAAACAAATGCTCCTGGCGCTTCCACCATAAAGGAAAAGGGTTCAAAAGAAGAACCGAAGACTGGTATGTTGTAAAAAGTACCGTTTCCAAGTGTCTCCCTGAGCGAGGCAAGGGCTGTCAAAGACAGCGTAAAACCAATCCCCATGCCTAATCCGTCCGCAAAAGAAGAGACAACCCCATTCTTGGCTGCAAAGGCCTCTGCCCGGCCGAGGAGTATGCAGTTCACCACTATTAGAGGGATAAAGATCCCCAGTTTAAGGAAAAGAGGATAAGTATACGCCTGCATCAGTAGCTCCACTATAGTGACGAATGTTGCAATAACGATTATGTAACAGGCTATCCGTACTTTCTTGGGTATTATATTTCTAAACAGAGATATCAAAATATTGGAACATACCAGGACAAAGGTAACGGCTACCCCCATTCCGATTCCATTTTCCACACTCTTGGTAACTGCCAGGGTTGGGCAGAGCCCAAGGACAAGACGAAACGGTGGAATTTCAGCCCACAGCCCTTTTTTAAATTCCTGAAGAGCACTTTTTGCCATAAGCTATCATCTCCCTATGAAAATGCTTTTATTTTTTTCTTGATTTCGTCTTTCAGGCGCGTATACACGTCAGCTGACTCGGCAACCGCCTGGCAAACTCCACGGGACGTTATAGTAGCCCCGCTGACTGAGTCAATTTTTCCGCCATCTGCCTGGACTGCGAACGGTTCTTTTATGGACATTCCTTTGAACTGGTTACTGAAAGACGGATCTGTTTTCGCCCTGGCTCCAACCCCGGGAGTTTCGCTATGCGTAGTTACGCCGATTCCTACAATCTGATCTTTTTCCATGTTCACTGCCACAATGACGCCGATTTCGCCGCCAAACCCCTTTCCGAATGTCTCAATGGCTACTGTATTGGGCTTGCCATCGTATACGCCGACAAAGAAATCCCTCTCGCGGGAACCGTCCATGATTTTAAACCTGTCCACGAGAGGATCATTAGAACAACCCTCCATAATACTCAGAAGAGTGGGACCTTTTACAAATTTTAGCTGTTGGTATTCGATTTTGTCCTGGGTTTTGCTGCGAAGAGCGGCCAGTAACCCCCCTGAAAGGGAGCTGAAGAGGACTATAACAAGAAATAGTTTTATCATTTCACGCATGTTGATCCCCCCTCCCCATTGCCTTTGGCCTGATTTTATCAAGAAGTGGGTTGGCTATGTTCATGAGAAGCACCGCGAACACCAGGCCGTCTGCGAAAGACCCGATGGAGCGCACAAGTACGGTAAGTATTCCCCCTCCGGCGCCGTATATTAACATGGGAATAAAATTTACAGGCGAAGATGAATCTTCGGTAGCTATAAAAAAAGCGCCAATCAGAGTATAACCGGTAAGCAGATGAAATAGCGGACCGGCATATTTATTCGGGTCCGAAAGATTGAAAAGAAGAGCTGTTACAAAGAGTCCCACAATAAAGGAAAGACAAATTTCCCATCTGATGTAACCTCTCAGGATAAGGTAAATTCCTCCAATTATAAGGCCAAGCCCAAAAGTCGATCCGATACCGCCGGTCTGCTGCCCCATGAGCAGGCCAAGGAGGCTGTAGTTCGAGCTGGCAGAGGCACCTAAATATTTTACAGCGGTTAATGGCGCCACCATCTCAAAGCCGAGATCATAATTGACCAGAGCCTGATTGAAGTCAATCAAAGCTCTCCATGAAAGCGTTATTATAGCCACGGCCACCAGAACGGGGTTGAATGGATTACAACCCAGACCGCCGTAGATCTCTTTTCCAATGACAATTGCAACAAATGTCCCCACTAATACCACCCACCAGGGAGTTACTGCTGGAAGGAGCATGCCGAACAGGAGACCGATCAGCGCTGCATTTCCATCACCAATGCTAACAGGTCGTTTTGTGACAAAATTCATAACAAGTTCCCACAGCATGGCGCAGGAAACTGAAAACGCCAGAACACCAAGCGCCGGTGCACCGTACTGGTAAACACCCATTGCTGCCGCCGGTAGCGCGGCCAGCATGATGTGGTAACTCTTTGCCGTAATGCTGCTCCTGTTATGCCAATAGGGTGCGTGAGAAGTGATAAATAGTTTCTGATTATGCATTGGGTTCCTCCGCACTTCTTATCCTCGCAAATTCATGTTTTCCAAGCATTATATAATGAAACACCGGGATTCGAGCAATACAGACGTAGCTGCACAGCCCGCACTCAACGCAAGAAAACAGATCGTAATCCTGCACTGCCTCTTCGTAAAACCCATTTTCCAGCAAACGTATAAGCATATTAACCGGCATATCGGCCGGGCAGACCCTGACACATTCCCCGCAGTTGACACAGTGACTTCCAGAATTCGCGACTACGTCATCCTTGTCCTGGACCATTATGGCATCCGTATCATATGAGACCGGGGTTCCTTCTGAATAAACAGAATTTCCGGTCATTGGTCCGCCGAAAATAAGCCTGTCTCCATGGCCGGTTTCTATATGCAATGCTGCGAGTATATCCTTGGCCGGAGTGCCGATTCTTGCTTTAACATTGAAGACGTTGCCGCGCTTGTCAATTACGGTAAGCATTTTATTTACAGGTAGCTCTCTCTGTGTAAAAGCTCGTCCAAGAGCGTTAACTGACTCCGCGTTTATGAATCCGACCCCGAGATCTTCGCAGGTTTTATCAACGGGCACCACCTTACCGAGAATATTCTTCATAACGAGGCGGGGCAGCGTATTCGGATAAGTTGGATTTAAAATTTCGACCTCGGCCCCTATCTTTTCAGCCTTGGCATACAATTGGGGTGGAACCAGAATGATTATCCTGCCTGCAGATGTAATTTTTTTTAGGACTTCTACACCCTCTATTAGACCTTCGACCTCAGTCTTCAATATCATCTGATTCACTGTAATTAGCAGGTCTTTGTCTATGCCTGCTATGACAATCGTGTTTAAGCTGTTTCGGTAACTCAGAATAGATGGAAGATCATTTCCTCCTGGCAACAGATTAAGGTATTCGAGGATACCCTCCGGAAAGGACTGTTCATCGAGATCTTTGAATTCATCATCCCATTCCTCATCAGCAACGTCTATTGAGATCGAGATATAATTTTGACCGGCCGGTCCGGTATATTCAGAAATGCTGGCGATAGTGCCTGTTACAGTCGAAATAAGCGATTTGTCACTTTTCTCGCTAAGCCGCAGCTTTTCTCCGGTTTTAACTTTCTCTCCGGACTTTAGAATCAAGTCCTCTTTCTTTATATCAGGATCTTTTATTAAGAGTATGGCACTGGCCGGTATTCCTATTTCTGTTATTGAACTTTGTTCAAGACTTTCAACGACCGGATATTGCAGTTTAGGCTTTGCTAAACCAAAAAATGATCTACTTATCATGTCGACCTCCTACTCATCGCAAGGGGGATAATCTCTGCTGCAGCGTAATTAGTAATAAGTTAAAATACATGGCATTCCGAACATTCAACCGGTCCACTTCCAATATCTCTGTGGCACCCTATACACTGCATATGGAATGCGTCGGATCTCTTAAGGGCATAATCACCCTCTGCCGTATGACATTCGCCGCATGACTCCGGTTTTTTCGCTTCGTCTCCCTCCCACATGTGGTGGCAGTCCTCGCAAGCTAATGCGTATCCATCCTCTGAGGCATGCTCTTTATGATCGAAAAGCACAGACTTCGCGGTACTTTTCAGCATTATCCTGACGGGCTGATCCGGGATATTGTAGGGAAAGGCTGCATAACAAACTATGCCCACAATAAAAAGTGCGATTGCAAGAGAATAAGCAACAGTTCGTTCTCGTTTAACTTCCATCTTATCCTTCCTCTAGTTAAGCAGGGTGAGGGTTAATTTCATAATTATTATGTATTAGCTCTTTTTGTATGAGGCTGATACTGGGCATAAGCAAGCTTATTAAACGAAAAAACTGGATACCAGTCTCACAAACGCGTGAAGAAGTGAGCGAGTCGTTACAATTCAATATGGAACGGCCAAGTGCGCAAGAAAAACCTGTCACAACACCCCCACTATTACCTATAAAAGAAGCACAGGTTCAGCTTCAGCCGCAATTCCATCGGACCTCACCGGTTAGGCGAGCGCTGAAGAACCTCCCATAAGGCAGACACACCCTGAGCAGACTTTGGGGATAACAGAGTTGCCATGATCCAGTTCCTGAAACGTTTTTTGTAGTTGAGGCACATTATGGCAGGGATGGACCGTCGGGTGCTTAGCGATTCGTTCTCCTCTTGTTTTTTTCATAAGGATATCCAGCCTGTGGAAATCAATGAGAAGCACCTCTTCCCATTGAATAATGAACTCTGCGTTTGGGTTCGAATCGCCCGTAAAATTCAATGCGGTACGGATGCCTTTTGTTGGCTTCATTGTTGATAATGAAACTTACTGATAGAGCAATTATTCAGACAGTTGGCATAAATACACGTGTAGATGTGAAAAATTGCACGTACCGATTTTTATAGGAAAGCTTATTAATTTGTCAAGGAGTTTTCAAGGAAACGCCTTAATCCTCAGAAAGAAAACGAAGTGAAAAATAAATCTAATTCAAAAAAGATGGTAGGGTTATTAAAATAGTTTTTTTAATTGGAATTTATTATCAACAAAAATAGGTTCTTTTAGCTAAAATCTGCGATATGTTATTAAGTTTATTCACAGTCTTTATCGAGACTGATTCAGGGCGGTTGAAACAGAAGCTGAGATTGAAAACAGGCTTTTTTGTTTCTTGAAAAACCTTTTCCGCTCTGATAACTTTCGAAGATGGAGAAAATCAGAGCATCAATAGATATCGGCACCCATACTGCCAGACTCTTGATTGCTCAGGAATCCGCGCCTAAAGGCTTCTTACGGATCCTGGAGAGGAAGAGGGTTTATATTCTTCTGGGAGAAGACTTTGACTCTTTAGAAAAAAAAGTCATACAGCCTCGAAGTATAGAACGCGCTCTAAACGCACTTACGTATTTTTCTGAATATATAAAAACTTACAATGTCAATGAAGTGAAGGCTGTAGCAACCGGCGTGGTGCGAGAAGCATCCAACCGTAAAGAGTTTTTGACCCTGATTAAAGAACTCACCGGCTTTCCAGTTCGACTCATATCAGGAAATGAAGAAGCGCTTCTTACCGGGAAAGGTGTATTGCAGGCCCTGAACATCCGATCTGGACCCTATTTGATTTTTGATCTCGGTGGGGGCAGTATGGAATTTTTGAGCAGTGAATGCCCGTTGCCCATGGTAAGTTCTGCTCCTCTGGGGGCGCTTCTTCTTTCACAGGGCTATCTGAAGTCCGACCCCCCTGAGGAGCCACAGTTAGATGAACTCTCAAGATACATTGACAAATCTTTTTACGAAATATTGTCAGGTATGTCCGGGGCAGGGGGAAAAATATTAATCGCGGGCACCGGAGGGACTGTGACAACTCTCGCCGCCATACTAAATGGGCTTTCTGAAGGTGAAGTTACCCCTGAGAAGGTCAATGGCCTGAAACTGGAAAAAAATGCTCTGGAGGATTTCTTCCAAAATATAAAGGGATTAAGTCTTAAACAACTATCGAAAATACCTGGTTTGGAGCCGGAAAAAGCGCGCGTAATTGTAGCTGGATCGGTATTGGTGATCCGGTTGTTGAATTTTTTCGGGGCAGATGAATTATCAGTGAGCTTATCTGACCTGCTGGAAGGCATGTTAATTAATTGGGAAGAGGGAGAAGAAAATGAACGATAAGACTATTAATTTTGGCTATACTTTCGACGATCTTATTTTGGTCCCACGTTATTCCGCTGTTTTGCCGGCCCAAGTAGACGTTAAGACAAGACTTTCGAGAAATATCTTTTTAAATATACCCATTGTCAGTGCGGCAATGGATACTGTAACCGAATCGGCTACTGCTATTACGATTGCCAGGCAAGGAGGTTTGGGATTTATTCACAAGAATATGGATGTCGAGTTGCAGCAGCTCCAGGTAGAAAAGGTAAAAAAGTCAGAAAGCGGTATGATTGTTGATCCCATAACTATTGAACCTGAGGGTAGAATACATGAAGTCCTCGATATCATGGAAAAATACAGGATTTCCGGTGTTCCTGTGGTAGAAAATGGCAACCTGGTGGGCATAATCACCAACAGAGATCTCAGATTCGAGAGTAATCTTGATCAAAAAGTTGGAAATGTGATGACCAAGGATAATTTGGCCACGGCCCGGGTAGGTATTACACTGGAGGAGTCCAAGGCAATTCTCCATGAAAGACGGATCGAAAAGCTTCTGGTTGTTGATGATAAAGGCAAGCTAAAGGGTTTAATTACAATTAAAGATATTGAGAAAATAAAAAAATACCCTAATTCCTGCAAAGATGAACTCGGCCGTTTGAGGGTCGGTGCTGCGGTAGGGGTTGGCTCTGATATGGATGAGAGGATAGAACGCCTGCGTGACGCCAAAGTTGATGTGCTGGCCATAGATACTGCTCACGGGGAGTCCGAGATGGTTATTAAGGCCGTCAGAAGGACCAAGAAAAAATATCCCGACCTGGAGTTGGTAGCTGGTAATGTAGCGACTCCAGAAGGAACGAGGGCCCTTATTGAAGCAGGCGCTGATGGGGTTAAAGTCGGTGTCGGGCCTGGGTCGATTTGTACTACTAGGGTAGTAGCCGGTGTCGGGGTACCTCAGATGACAGCTATCTTTAAATGTTCTGAGGAGGCCAAAAAATTTGGAGTTCCTGTGATTGCGGACGGTGGAGTCAAGTTTTCAGGGGATATAACCAAGGCCCTGGCTGGAGGAGCCGATTCGGTCATGATAGGGAGTCTTTTCGCTGGTACGGAGGAAAGTCCGGGTGAAACTATTCTTTTCCAGGGGAGAACATACAAGGTGTATAGAGGAATGGGTTCGCTTGAGGCAATGAAGGAGGGAAGCAAAGATAGATACTTCCAGGAAGATGCGGATTTAGAGAAGAAAATGGTTCCAGAGGGTATCGTAGGCAGGGTTCCCTATCGGGGATCTTTGGCGGACACTATTTACCAGTTGGTAGGGGGCTTGAGAGCGGGGATGGGCTATTTGGGCTGTCGCGACATAGCTGCGCTTCAAAAAGAACCGGATTTTGTTCAGATTACGCCTGCAGGGCTTAAAGAAAGTCACGTCCATGACGTTATTATTATTAAGGAGGCACCTAATTACCACTTAGAGTAATGATATTTGTTCTGTTGTCATACCATTATTTGGGAGACAGTTAATAATTTGGCTGATATGGGCTAACTCAGCCTGCTATGCGAAGCGGCCTTTATAAGTCAAATGCTGACCTGAAACTGGGGCTTTCAGGCGCTCCATAAGATTAAGGGTGGAATGTTAGCCATGGCAAATAATTTATATGATCAGAAAATCCTTATCCTGGACTTCGGTTCGCAATATACCCAACTGATTGCAAGGAGAATTAGAGAAAATAAGGTTTACTGTGAGATTCATCCTTTCAACATGAGCCCGAAAAAAATAGAGGAGTTTTCGCCTGCTGGGATTGTCCTTTCAGGAGGTCCGGCCAGTATTTATGACAGGAATGCCCCTATGGCCCAAGGCTCAATAATCAATTTGAATGTTCCGATTCTAGGTATATGTTACGGCATGCAATTCCTCACACATATTTTCGGAGGCAAGGTCTCAAGGGCTGTGGACAGGGAGTTCGGAAACGCAACCATCGAGATAAAAGACGATAGAGATCTTTTTCATGGTCTAGCCTCTGAAAAGGCGCAAACCGTCTGGATGAGCCATGGTGACCGCATAGATGAAATGCCGAAAGGATTCACAGTTCTTGCGAGCAGCAGAAGTAGCCCGGTGGCGGCAATGGCCGACTATTCCAGACGGTATTTCGGAGTCCAATTTCATCCCGAGGTGTCCCATACCCCGTCTGGTGATAAAATTTTGAGTAATTTCCTTTTCAAGGTCTGCAAATGCGAACCTACCTGGACTATGACATCTTTTGTCAGGCGGACCATTAAGTCTCTGAAGATGCAGGTAGGTGGAGACAGGGTTATATGTGGTCTTTCAGGTGGTGTCGATTCCTCTGTTACAGCGGTTTTGCTATATAAGGCAATAGGAGACCGCCTATCCTGTATTATGGTCGATAACGGTCTGCTCAGAAAGGGAGAGGCACAGGAAGTTACTGAGATTTTTCAGGAACACTTCGGTCTGGACCTTCACCTTATTGATGCGTCTGAGCATTTCCTCACGCATCTAAAAGGAGTTACAGATCCTGAAGAGAAAAGGAAGATAATCGGAAGAGAATTCATATGCATTTTTGAGGCAAAGGCAAAAGAGTTGGGTGGTGCTAGATACCTGGCCCAGGGGACCCTTTATCCCGATGTCATAGAAAGTATTTCTTTCAAAGGGCCTTCGGCGACTATCAAGAGTCACCATAATGTAGGGGGTTTGCCAGAGGTGATGCAACTGGAACTAATTGAGCCCCTTAGAGAACTTTTTAAGGATGAGTGCCGTCTTGTGGGTATTGAGCTTGATCTTCCCAAGAGGTTGGTAATGCGTCAGCCTTTCCCCGGGCCAGGTCTGGCAGTCAGAATCCTCGGTGAAGTATCAGAACAGCGCCTTGAAATACTTAGGGCCGCTGATCTGATAGTGATGGAAGAGATCAAAAGTGGCGGATTTTATGAAAAGGTTTGGCAGTCTTTTGCTGTTTTACTTCCTGTAAGAACAGTAGGCGTTATGGGAGATGAGAGGACATATGAAAATGTGATTGCCGTTAGGATAGTAGACAGCTTGGATGCCATGACAGCCGATTGGTCACGGGTGCCCTACGAAATACTCTCAAATATTTCCAACCGGATTATCAATACAGTAAAGGGTGTAAACCGGGTTGTTTACGATATATCTTCAAAACCTCCGAGTACTATCGAATGGGAATAGAGAGTTTAGATTTTATCAGCAGGCTATATGGTATTCTCAGAAATTATTGGGCGATTGAAAAAAAACCAGCCCATGTGTAAGCGAGGTATGGCATGCCTGTTATACAATTCTATTAGAGACTATATTTAGATATTAGGCGGGAAAGGTAGGTTCGTTGAATATCCATGATTTCAGCTGCTTTGCTTCTGTTCCCGCCTGTATACTTGAGATTCATTGCTATAAAATGTTTTTTGAACTCATCCAGAGCTTCCTTGAGAGTCAAACCTATCTCCATTGCGGGTCTATTTGGTTTCCCTTCGGAAATAGGTAGGTCGTCAGGCAAAATTTCCTCTTCGTTACCCATGACAACTGCTCGCTCTATTGCGTTTCCAAGCTCTCTTACGTTTCCGGGCCAATCATAGGATATCATTTTTTGCATGGCTTCCTCAGAGATGAAGAGGCGCAATAATCCTCTTTCCTTCCTGAAAATTTCCATAAAGTGCTTGGCCAGGAGAGGAATATCTTCTTTTCGTTCCCTCAGCGCTGGCATACGGATCTGTACTACATTAAGACGATAAAAGAGGTCCTCCCTGAATCTCCCCTCCTCGACCTCTTTTTCAATGTTTTTATTTGTTGCCGAAATAATTCTAATGTCAACAGGTATAGAGGCATTTCCTCCCACACGATATAATATACCCTCCTGTATAACCCTCAGGAGTTTCGCCTGCATACCTGGAGACATCTCACAAATTTCATCCAGAAACAGAGTGCCTTCATCAGCCAGTTCAAACTTTCCCTGTTTTCTATTTAACGCACCTGTAAAGGCCCCTTTTTCATAACCGAAAAGCTCTGCCTCCAGCAGGTTTTCAGGAAATGCAGCACAGTTTAGTATTATCAGCGGGTTATTTTTTCTGGAGCCGGCTCTGTGGATCAACCTCGCTAGAAGTTCTTTTCCAGTTCCGCTCTCGCCGATTATAAGTGTGCTGGTTTTTGAATTAGCTACCTTAAAAGCGTCTGAAAGTACGGTTTTTAGGGCTTTGCTTTCACCCACTATCTGATATTTGCTATCTAGCTCTTCTTTAAGGTCCCTATTTTCCTTTTTTACTCGGTCTATTTTTCGTGCATTCTGGATTGCCATTGAGGCTAGATCCGCAAACACGGTCAAAGTTTTCATGTCCTCATTCTGAATGGAAGAACCGTCTTCCTTATCAATAATTTCAACTACACCGATTGTTTCACCCGCTGCCTTCATTGGCACGCAGGCAATAGACCTGGTCTTAAAACCTATTGATTCACTTATCTGTTTATACCATTTCGGTTCCTTATTGACGTCTGGTATAAGCAATGGTTCTCCGGTTTCGGCTACAAACCCGGCAATTCCTTGCCCAATGTCAATTTCGAACTTTCTTATCTCGTCTTTTTTCTCACCAGTCGCGACTTTAAAGTAAAGCTTGCCGCTCTTTTTGTCCAATAACATGAGAGAACTGGCCTTGGCATGCATTACATCAGTAGCCGTGTCTATAATAAGTTCCAAAAGCCGATCCAGATCAAGAACTGACGAAACCCATGTTGAAATCTCTTTAAAGTAACTGACCGGAGAATCCTGAAAAGATGTCTTTGTATTCGTGACGTTTTGCATCTTAATTGTTTCTTTTCCTCATTATGATCTTGAAATTCTATATTTAATCCACTGGATATTAACAAAACTATTCTAAACCATCCATTGGACCTTCCTGTTTCCCCGAAAAATTATAGTGAGATCTTATTTTGGTTATATATCATACGAGTGTGAAAATGTATACTTTTCAAGCAGTTTTTATGCGGGTTGAGCCTCCATGTATCTAAATTGACAGTTTATCATCATGTATTTTGCCAATATTTTTTTGAAAACATTTTATTCGTATATAAAAAAGTAATTAATATAAAAGTTTAAGAATATGTATACATTTATATACCAAATGTTTTTCTAAAATTTATACCTATATTTTAAATCTAATAATAATACATTTAAATCAATAGGTTAGCTGGATAAAACAACCCTTCGTTTGAACGGCACATCATTTGCTATATACTAGTTAAAAACTAATTCTCGGAGTTTTATCATTGGGGTCCTTATGTCTCTGAACCAAAAAATAAGATTGCTTGTAAATGAAGCGAAGCTTTACAAGGAACAAGGGCTTTTAACTGAGTCGAAGCGGAAATATATGGAAGCTATTGAAATAATTAAAAATAACAAGGGTTCCCTTAATACGGAAAATTTAATCTCTGGTATTCAAAAATGGATTCAGGATGTGGAAAAAGCCATTACTGATATTGAGGAGGCTACGAGCTCACCTACCCTAACGAATGAGGTCCAAGAACTCATCCGTAACTCTTTTTCTTTCTCCAGCAATGCTGAAATCGCTGCCATTGAGGGAGCCCTGGCTTTAGCCCAATTCGGCCAGCATGAACGTGCTTTGACCGAGTTTCACAGGCTTATGGATGAAGGAATACTGCCTTTTGCATCGGCCAGAAACATTATTAAATGCCTGATAGCTCTTTCTTTGCCTGATGCTGCACTGGCCCAGTACAGGCAGTGGGTTTCGCGTGGGACATTGCCCGTTGAGGAACTGGAATATATAAGGACTTTTCTGGAAGATGCATTGGAAAGTGGAGAAAACAGAAGAAATTGGCTTTTAAAAAATAAGCCTATCAAGTCTGCGATAGACAATATTGAAGATAAAGGTGATCCGATTCTTGAAATATCATCGGTCACCCTACGATTACAAGAGGGGCCCTTCAGGGGCCGAGTTGTTGATTGCCAGGTTACTTTTCAGTCAGGGAACGTAATAAGCGCTGTTATCCCCTCGCATTACGGAGATATATCGGAGGCCTTTGCGCCGGGGATTAGTTTTTCTTGCCTTGAGTGTTATTCTAAAAAGGCTCTTCTCCGTTGCCGGGGGATGATTTTTGGAAAGACAAAAATATCGAATGGACTGGATAAGGGTGGATATCTCCTGGACATTACACTCGACGTTAGGGACGTTTGCGGTGCAGCATCAAGTTGAGTTGAAAAAAAGTTTTTATCAAAAGCAACTGTTGTTTTATTTCAGGACTTTTAAAAGAGCAGTGGCAGGAACAAAATGGCCGTCTTTAATCCAAGAAAAAGGTTAATTGAATGCAAGGTAGTATATTACGGCCCTGGTAGGGGCGGAAAAACGACGAACCTGGAATATATATTCAGGGCCGGAAAAAAATATACCACAGGTGAGATTATATCCATTAATACCAAGGGTGACAGAACACTGTTTTTTGATTTCCTTCCTATAGGACTGGGAAAAATTATGGGATGTGAGGTCAAGATTCAACTTTTTACAGTACCCGGCCAGGCTAGGTACAAATCAACAAGAAGGACGGTGCTCAAGGGCGTTGATGGTATTGTATTTGTTGCAGATTCTCTGGAGATTCGGAGCGAGGCAAACATGCTTTCGCTAATGGATCTCAAGGAGAATTTGGAGGAGCAGAACAAGAGCCTGTTCACTATCCCCCTCGTAGTTCAATACAATAAGCGGGATCTTGCAGAAAGCGGTATACCTATAATTCCTCTTGATTTAATGGAGAAAAGATTGAATAGCAAATTAAAAGTTCCTTCCTATCCAGCGAGCGCTCTTAAAGGGATCGGTGTGGGCCCGACTTTAAAAGAGTGCATGAGACTTACATTGCGTCATCTTCAACAAGAACTCAAATGGGCAGGGTGAGCATGAGCCATGAAAGGAAATTCGGTATTTAAAGGTAGCCTGGGATTTCTCAGCCTCCCGGATATCCTCCAGATAATAGCAGGGAGCAATAGTACAGGTAAGCTATCCATTCGCAGTCCTTATGCACCCTCATCTGGCCTTATATTCTTTATAGACGGAGCTCCCATAGACGCGGTTAACGGGCAATTGCGGGGCATGCAGGCTGTTTACTCACTCTTTGGATGGACTGAAGCGGAGTTCGAATTTTGTCCCGGGACGATCCAGCGGAAACGCAGGATCAATTGCAGCCCCATGCAGCTGACACTCGATGCATTGAGGATGCTGGATGACGGAGCAATCGAAAAGACAGGTCCTCAAGAAGAGGTGTCATGGGTGAATGAGGGAGCATGCCAGCCAGTCATACTTAAAGGTCCTCTAGTAGATTATGGATATATAGTGAATGAGGAAAAGTATAGTTGCGGGACTGAGTTTGTCAGGGAGGGGGCCCATGGTAATTGGATCTGGGTTATATTGGAAGGTACAGCAGAGGTCTCTAAAGAAACTTTAAAGGGTCCTATGACTATTGCCCGTATTGGAGAGGGGTGTTTTGTAGGTACCCTTCTGTCTCTTATGCACGGGCAGAATAGCAGGAGTGCCACAGTGACCGCCTTGAGCGATATAAGCCTTGGAGTTTTGGATACCCAGCGTTTGGCAGCGGAGTTCAGGCGGCTGTCGCCCGATTTCAGATCACTTCTCATCAGCCTGGATGGAAGGCTGAGAAAGATTTCTGAAAAAACTGCTCTCCTATTTTCTAATGGTCCCGCAGCTGATGAAAAAGTAGTAGGAGAAAAATTAGTTATTGAAGAGAGTTTGTCCTCAGGTGATTTGTTTATGATAACGGAAGGAGAGACCTATGTTGTTAGCAATACATCTGAAGGCCAGTTGCCTTTGATCAGGCTTGAGAAAAGAGATGTAATAGGGAGTTCGCCTTTCATTACTATCGATCGAGATCAGTCAACCGAGTTAGTGCTGGCATCGAAGCATTTGAAAGTAGACAGACTGGATACCGAAGTACTGGAGTTTGAATATAATCAACTTTCGAATACCTTCAGGAATCTTATACGTAATGTAGACGACTGTGTTTCCGCTACCAAGCGGCTTGCCTGCTCTCTGTAATTGGGATATTTTTAAAACTTGATGCCCGATCAAACCTGTGTTATTCGCTTGAACTACCGGTGAAGTATAAGAAAATTTATAGTCTGCCATATAGGAACAACCATGAGTGTTTACCGCGAACGTAAATACAGATACAGGACTAATTCTCTCGGTATGGCCTATTTCGGGGTGGCTGTCAAAGAAACGGACCTGTGGGTCTGCGCAGAGAAAGTTCTGGAGAAGGAGACCAGGCAACTGGTGTTCGATTGCAGACATCAGGTTGAAAGTTATATAAGGTCACATCCTGATTTTGCTACTACACTATTCCGTTATCAGGAAGACGATTTTGCCCCTCCTCTTGTAAAGAGTATGATTCGAGAAACAGGAAGAGTTGGTGTGGGCCCAATGGCCTCTGTAGCGGGAGCTATTGCACAGTATGTTGGAAAGGGCCTCCTCGAATTTACCGATCAGGTGATAGTGGAAAATGGAGGAGATATATTTATAAGCGCTAACAGGCCTGTGACAGTATCAATTTTTGCCGGTCCTTCCCCCCTGAGTGAAAAACTGGGTTTACTGATACGGCCTGGTGAGATGCCTGTGGGTGTCTGCTCTTCTTCAGGCAGTGTAGGGCATTCTTTCAGCGCAGGTATAGCAGATGCAGTGTGTCTGGTTTCGCCATCTGCGGTTCTGGCGGATGCAGCGGCGACAGCTTTAGGAAACAGGATACAGCACAGATCAGCGCTTGAAGAGGCGGCAGAATGGTCCAAAAAAATACAGGGTATATCAGGTGGGGTTATCATTGTAGAGGACAGGTTGGTAACTTGGGGCGATATAGAATTAGTTGAGCTTTGACAATCTCCCTGGTACCTAACTATTTAATACATTTGAATAAATATTATACAGCCTTCTAATTTTATCCCCAAAAAATTCAGCTCAACCATCAAAGGTCATACAGTTTATTATCCACCTTTGGCGGACCAAACCGACGGTTTTTTCCCGATCTTTTTTTCAGCTCGAACGGTTCCTCCTCCTGGAGAAGATCACCCATCTCAGCCTCTATCTTTTCGGGATTTTCTCCAGCCTCCATTCTGCTCAAGGCCTCTTCCATACCTGGACCCAACTCAATCCCAGTCATCTGAGTTAGTTTTCGCATTAAGTCCGCAGCCTGGCGAGGATCATTCTCATCAATCTTTTCAGATTCTTGGGCGAGAAAGTTGATAGCTTGCTCCATCTTTGATTCGTCCAGTCCAGCAAGGGAATTGTCTTCGCTTTCAGCCCTGTTCCTGGGGGTGACAAATAGTGATGCCTGCCTCTGTAAACGAATTTTCATACATTTGGGACATATTGGTTTTTTTTCTGTGTTAACCGACGCAGAAAAAAAGTTGAATACTGTGTGACATGCCGGGCAATAGAATTCGTATATAGGCATGGTACATGACCTCATCTCTGAACTTTTTATTACATCGAGCTAGATACTAATCTTAACCAGGTAAACTCTTTATTTTACGAGAACCCCGATGTTCAGGGGTTCAAAATGAAGGTTGGGTTACTCTACTTCAAATACATGAGCTACTACTCACAGTCAAATATTTTTGGAGTTTCTCCTTCAGATTATACCTTGTGTTTTTTACTAGGCTTGATATACTCTAATTTCTAATTCGACTAAAAAGGCAAGAAAAAGGCAGTATATTGGCGAAGATATGAAGATAGGTGTTCTTTCAGATACTCACCTGCATAGTGTAACATCGGGTTTAAGAGAGATCTATGATATGTATCTTGCCGACATGGATCTTATTCTGCACGCTGGTGATATTGTTTCGCCGGAGGTTGTGCGTTTTCTGAATAGAAATATCACCTATTGTGTCCATGGGAACATGGACCCTCCAGAGCTAAAAGAAACGCTCCCCTCAAAGCTGGTATTAAGGTTAGGCAGTCACAGTCTGGGCATAATACACGGTTGGGGTACTCCAGAAGGGATTGAGGAGCGTATCAGGCCTGTATTCAGAGACGTGGACATCATCGTATACGGGCATTCCCATAGGGCGGCCAATCATACCAGAAACGGGGTTCTTTTCTTTAATCCGGGCACTGCGACAGGTTTCAGTTCCTTAGGAACTCAAAGCATCGGGGTTCTAGATCTGGATGATTCTATTAAGAGTAATATTATAAAAGGGTCTTGACTAGAACAGGACTTAAATTTTAGTCTAAGTTCTCGTCATGAC
>CAZVGY010000021.1:0-42090 GCA_964627015.1 uncultured Desulfobacteraceae bacterium | reverse complement strand
TTTGTAATCTCCTCCTGCACTGAATGCCTTGCCTGCTCCGGTTATTATAATAACCTTGACCTCGCTGTCCTCCGCACTTTCCTCGACCGCTTTAATAAGTTCATATGTGATCGTGTCTCCCAAAGCGTTCAGCCTCTCAGGCCTGTTAAGAGTTATAACCGCAACGCCGCCACTTTTTTCCAGAATAATTTCCTGAAATTCCACGCTTTCCTCCTTCTGGGGTTTTGGGGTCACATCAAAGGCCCTAATAAAAGCGGACCAGCCTTGTCTTCTGCTGCGTTTTTGTCTTGGGCTGAAGCCGAGCATAGGAGAAAGAAGGATCAGTGTCAAGGTATCGCTATCCCCAGTGGTAAAAATGTGCAATACGTTGTGCTTGATCTATGCGTTGAAATATAACATAAAGGTAAAAAATCGAATTTTATTATCGAGACACATAAATCAAGTAATTTTGCTTTTTTTGCCTGTGGCGCCAGAACAGCCCACGGCCTCGGTAAAAAATTTAACCCTAGGCAACCGGCGAACATGATTTCATTTCAGTCTGCTCGAAAAAAAAATATCATTTTAATTCTTTTTCTTTTTTTCCTGCTTTGTGCGGTGCTTTTGGGAGGATTTGGGTACTACCTCGTTAGTCCAATGAAAAAAGGTGGTCCAGATCAGACCTTTATAGTTGAAGAAGGAGCAACTCTTAAAGAAGTGGCGGATGAACTCGAGCAAAGGAATATTATTTCCTCTAAGTCTCTGTTTTTGCTCTGGACCAGGTTTATGGGTTACGGCAGACGCATAAAGGCGGGAGAGTACTTGCTCAATTCCGGTATGCCCCCTCTTGAAATCTGCGGAATACTGAGAAAGGGACTAATCATAACCCATTCTGTTACGATTCCGGAGGGATTTACCATGTACCAGATAGGGACATTGCTCGAGCAAAAAGGTTTGGCTGACAAGGCGAAATTTATTGAGTTAGCCTCGGATAAGGATTTAGTTGGAAGCTATGATATACATGGGCCTAATTTAGAGGGCTATCTTTATCCGGATACTTATCAATTCGGGAGGGGACTTCCGCCAGTATCAATTATTGATGTGATGGTTACACGTTTCAAAGAGGTATATGCTCCCTTGGGCGAAAGGGCCCGGTTGGCTGGAATGAATATGAAAGAAATTGTTATACTCGCTTCCATCATAGAAAAAGAAACAGGTCAGGCATCAGAGAGGCCCGTTATCGCGAGCGTATTTTTGAATCGCCTGAAAAAAGGGATGCGCCTGGCGAGCGATCCAACCGTCATATATGGTCTCGGCAATTTCAACGGAAACCTGACAAGGAAGGATCTCATTACATACACGCCATATAACACATACGTAATTAAAGGGCTTCCACCGGGTCCAATATGCAATCCCGGCCTAGGTGCTTTAAGGGCAGTCCTATATCCGGCCGAGACTGATTATATTTATTTTGTATCTAAGAACGATGGAAGCCATTTTTTTTCCCGGAGTTTATCAGAACATAACCGGGCCGTCAGATTCTATCAGAAAAAACAAGGGGCCAGGCCTGAGGAAACCTCTTAACCTGAAATAGAAATATTTTCACAGGCAGGCAAGTTGTAAGCCGACCCGTTTTACTCTTTTTTTAGCTGTGACAACTTTCTTAGTACCTTTTCCAAATCTTCCAGTTCCTTGCCATATTCGGCCCAGTTGCCCTGACGAAGATGTTTCTGGGCTTTATTAAAGTGATCCAGGGCCTGCGCGCTCAAACTTGAGCTCTGGGGTGTCACCGATGTTTCAGGTGCGACCGGTTTAGCGGGTGATTCAACGGGTGATTCCACCCCTAATAATTTGTTCAAGGCCTTATCCAGGTTTTGTTCCATGACTACCCGGTTGCCCATGGTAACGATGACCCTTTTTAATTCCGGCAGGGCGGCTGCAGTTGATCGGGAGCGGCTTGATAGGCTTTGCGACTTTCCTGTTCTGTGTTTTCCAAAACCCCCTGGTTGTGCCGGTTGGGGTTCATTTTCTTCCTGCCTGGCTTCCAGATAGACTGGCTCTACATAGATAAAGGAATTTCCCAGAGGGATGGCAAGAAGATTTCCCCTTATAACCCTGGATCCCCGCTGTCCCCATAGGCTTAGATCACGGGAGATATCAGTGTCCTGGTCAATTCTGGCTTCGATCTGCATTGGTCCATAGACTAGTTTGTCTTTAGGAAGCTTGTAGACTACGAGATCCCCATAATTAGGGATATCGCAGCGCGCTGCCAGCCATCCTATCATGTTATCTTTATTGGACGGGCTGAATGGCAGCATCAGGAGGAATTCTTCTTTATTTTTTTCCGGCAGCTTAATTATGACATAATAAGGCTCCAGCTTTTGTCGATCTTCCCCATAAAGCTCATCCGGTATCTGCCATAGATCTTCCTGATTATAGAACACCTTCGGGTCTTGCATATGATAGGCTGTGTATGCCCCAGACTGAATGTCAAAGAGGTCTTTCGGATACCGGATGTGTTTTTTCAGGTCCTCGGGCATTTTTTTAAACGGTTTGAAAAGGTCAGGGAATATAGTCATATAGGTTTTAATGATAGGATCTTTTTGATCCATCACGTAAAATGAAACCTCCCCACTATAGGCGTCTATGGTGACTTTTACGGAATTCCGTATGTAATTAAGATTTTTATTGTTAAAACGGAGGTAAGAAGGCCGTGAGTAAGGATACATATCGGATGTTGTATAGGCATCGAGTACCCATAAGAGTCTTCCTTTGGACACAACCATATAAGGGTCGCGGTCGTATTCAAGGAACGGAGCAATAGCCTTGGCCCTGCTGTCGATTCGGCGCTTAAACATCAGCCTGCTTTGGTCGGAAAGAGAGGTGGTGAAAAGGATCTGTGGGTCCATGAATTCCACGGCAAATAACAGCCTTCTAAAAAAGGATTTGATGGGAACACCACCCTTGCCCTGATATTTGGTATAGACGTTTTTGTCTCCCTTGGGGTAATCAAATTCCTCGTTGCTTGTATTTACCAGAACATACTCGTCGGTCTTTTCTCCATAATATATCTCCGGTCGATCCACTCTAAGACCCTCTTTGTAAGAGGGGGGGATATCTTCGACGAATAGTCTGGGAAGACCCTCTGAAGTCACTTCATTGACTGGACTGCATACTAGACCATAACCGTGGGTATAAGTCAGATGTCTGTTCACCCAGGTTTTTGCCTGTGGAGGAAGCTGGTTGACAAGCATCTCACGGGCGGCCAGCATGACCTGTCTATGTTCCCCGTCTATGAGATAACGGTCTACATCCACATTTTGAAAGTCATAATAAAGACGGATTGCTTGAATCTGCCTGTATGTCCTCAGAAGTGGGCGTTCATCCCATATCCTGATATTTTTAATAGTGGCATTGCTTTCCTTTATATCATCCAGTTGGAGGTTGCTGTTTACCGCAAAATTAACCTCTTTTATTTTATTAAGGGCGTATGCCTTTCGTGTATAATTAATATTGTGTGCGATATATGGAGTTTCTTTGGCCAGTTCATTAGGCTTGACCACGAATTTTTGTACTAGCATGGGGATAGCGTTTGTGAAAAGCAATATGGAACCTATCCATACGGCTCCAGCAATCAATAGTGTTTTAGCCCTGAATTTAAAAGCGCTAATTATCATGACAAGGGCAAAAAACAGTGAAATTATCGCCACGGCTTTATTCGCCAGGATTTTTATATGTACATCGGTGTAGCTGGCGCCAAAAGCCGGGCCCTGATTGGAATAAAGGAGCCCGTATATCTTTAAATAATAGCCCCAGGCTAATAGGATGACGATAATCCCTCCCAGGAAGACCAGATGCCTCTTGACTGTGGGAGTAACAGCCAGTTTCGGCAGTGAGACCGGGGCACCTTCCCCATGCGGGGTTAAATCGCCTATAATTTGAAGTCCGCCGCTTTTTAAATACCAGATTACAGTGGTAACAGCGGCGAAACCGATGATCACAAGCAACCCCTTCTGAACTAAAATGTAAAAGGGAAGAGAGAATACATAAAATCCGATATCTCTATTGAAAATAGGGTCTCTGTCACCGAAAGGTTCCTGATAAAGATACCGAAGGACCATATCCCATTCCAGTGAACCTTTTGTGGCAATTACAAAGCCTGCTATAAGTATGAAGGCTATGAAAAACAGGTTTAGAGTATTAGCGGAGATACCTGGATAGATCTGACCTTCCGCTCCTTCGCCTAAGCTTGAGCCTTTTCCATCGGAGCGCTCCAGTCGTCTTGCTATGTAAAGATTTATAAAAAGAATAAGAATCAGGAACAGCCAGACTACCAAGCCGAAGCCGGCTTTGCTCACAAACATGGTCCAGAATACAGGCGAAAAATCGAGGTTTTTGAACCAAAGCCAATCAGGATAAATAGAAACAGCAGACCAGAGCACAAACACGATCAAGAGACTCAATGCAATAATCAATTTTTTCATAGACCAATCTCCCTTTAAATATAAGCCCATGTCTGCTGAACATTGAAATCACCAGAGTGGCTCCGGACTAAAATAATAGAAATGCCTGCAGGAGTAATTTAGTTATTTTTTCTGCATGCTCGCCTGGAATAAATTCCAAAAATCCATAATAGGGCTTTCTATTATTTAGTGCAAGCGGTTTCGGGTATTGCTCTCCTGGACGCTGGTATGCCTCATTCGGTGCCCTCTTATGGCAGGAAAAGTAGGCACAGGATCTTCTATCTGGATTCAGGGTTTGCTGTACTATAGGCCTCTATGAAATGTTCTACTGCCTTCGCCATTTCCTTGTTTATAACGGACAGGCTGTTTGTGTGACCAAGAATTCGTTTTTCCCAGGTAGGGGCCAGTACATCAATAACAGGCTTTCTCGCCAAAAAAGCCACCTGCCGGGCCTGAACCTGGATATCAAAAATTATAATTTCCTTGCCTTCGATTTCTTTAACAGCCATGACAAGATCAACGCGCGCAAGGGGGTATCGACGGCTTCTCCTTAACCGTTCATATTCCTCTTCCCCTAGAATTTTAATCCCGGCATTCTCCATTCGTTGCTCGGCTTTTTTTAATATTTCCTGCTCGGAAAAACCTTTTTCCTTCGTTTCAGAGTTGAGAGGCGCTACCTGTACAAATATGCTTCTTAGTCCTTCAAGTGTGACATCCATTCCTTTCATCTCTTCTGCCTGCAGGGCAGGAGCGGAACCAATAAAGATCAAGAGGAATGTGACTATCTGAAAAAACCATATAAACTTAAAATTATTCATCTCTTTTCCTCCATATTTTAAAAACACGTTGGGGGGCGTATATGTAAAAACCCCGTTACTCGCTAGGAGAAACGGGGTTTTTGGGGTAACTCAAACGCGCTCTCGTCAAATAATAGAGTATCATTGTCGAGCTTTTACGTGATTTAAATTATATGCCTTCGTGAGCTGCAGGCTCAGGCAAAAGCGAAGATTCTTAAAATATATCAAGCCATTCGGAAAGCCAGATAAGTTTTCTGTACTTTAGCCAGATCCTGTACAAAATGCCAACTCCCTCTTTCCACGTAGTCAGCTACAAGTTCCGTGCCTATTTTGATATTTTCAGGGTGTGAAACATCAACACCGATGACCTGAGCGCTGATCCTGGGACCTTCTTCGGTTTCGACTATGCCGGCGCAATAAGGGTTTTCCCTGCCATATCCGGCCGCTACCATAGGCAGCGGCCCCACTCCTATAACTGTGAAAGCAGCCAGTTTGCCTTTTCCCGACATTTCAACCCACTCCATCTCTTCCGATTTGCACTTGCTGCATATGGATCTGGGAGGCAGGTATAATGCGCCGCACTTCGTACATTTGGCAGCCATAAGCTTCTTTTCCTTGAGAAAATTATCAAATGACGCAATGGTAAAAGGTATATCTTTCATTTGTGCTATCTCCTTTCGTAGATTTGGACGACCGCAGTGGTTCCGTGGGCTCCGATGTTATGCGTCAGGGCAAGGTCGATGTCAGTACTGGTTACTTGCCTCTCACCGGCTTTTCCTTTCATTTGCTCAAAAATTTCAACCACCTGAGCAGCACCGGTTGCCCCTACAGGATGTCCCTTGCATTTCAATCCTCCAGAAACATTGACTGGTTTTACCCCGTTCCTGGCAGTTTTTCCTTCCCCAGCCGCAGTGGCAGCCTCTTTGCCTTCTTTGAAAAATCCCAGGTCAGCAATTGCCATTATTTCGGCTATGGTGAAGCAGTCGTGAACCTCAGCAACTTTTATGTCTTCTGGAGTTACACCGGCCATTTCATAGGCCTGTTTTGCAGCTATTTTTGCTGCTGGTATAGATGTAAGTGTGTCCCTGTCGTGCAGGTTGTGGCCACTGGCCTGCCCGGTTCCAATGATATATATAGGGGTGTCTGTGTAATTTTTTGCTAATTCTTCGGCTACCAGAAGGATGCAGGCTGCTCCGTCAGTCACTGGGCAACAATCAAACAGTGTGTTGGGCCAGGCAATAGGAGGATTAAACCTCGGGTCATTAAGGAATTCAAGTTCATTTGCCCAACTTGGTACCGGCATTCCCTTTTTTTCCGCCTGGGCCTGTCTCATTTTCATGACACCCTCAATGGTCATTGGAAAATGGGCCTTAGGATTAAGTGCTCCGTTACTATGGTTTTTTATAGCTACCCTCAGCATGTCATCATGCGTGGTTCCATAGGCATGCATGTGGGCGGTAGCCATAGATGCATAAAGCCCGGGAAAGGTGAAACCAGCCGAGCTTTCAAATGTTGTATCGGATCCACATGCCAGGGCCATGGTGGTCCATTCAATGGGCAGGACGCTCATTTTTTCAGTGCCCCCCACCAATACAACATCATACATGCCGGAAGCGATGGCCAAAAGGCCGTCTCTCACTGCAACTGAACTGCTGGCACATGCATCTTCGACCTTGCGGGCAGGCCTTGGGGTTATGGCTGCTGCATCTGCGCACAAGACCCCCATTACGGATTGGGATTCCCACATCTCGGCCCCGCAATTACCCACATATAATGCTTCGATATCCTCAGGATCAAAGCCTTTGTCCACGGATTTTTTCATATCCGCGTAAGCCTCTGTAAACAACTCCCGGTTGGTAACTTCTGGTCGGGTTCCAAAGGGGGACATCCCGGCTCCAACCATGGCGACGCCCCTGCCAAGTTTTCTTTGGGCCATTTTTATACCTCCATATAGAAAAAACGATTTTAGTTAGATAATCCGTCCAAATACAATTCTATCTGGTTACAATGGTTCGGATCGAGCTGCATGCCTATCCCGCCTCAAGGCATGTTCCATTAGTCAGACAATACAGATTCTTTATATATTTAAGACCTGTCTGTTCCGGGCGGTTTATTGCTAAATAAGTTTTTACCTAGTCGTTTGATTTTTTAGGTTTACTCCTGTTTCTACGGTGCTGGCTCTGTTTTGAACCAACCCATGTTGTTCGTCATGTCTGCCAGATGAGCATGACAGACCGTACTTAATTGCCATAATTGGCTTTACAAAGTGTAAGACCTTGAAAAGGCAACAATTTTTAAGATAGCTTGCAGGTATTTTTTAACAAATAGCTGTTTTAAAAGTCAAGAAAAACCCGGTCATAAAAGAGTGAAAACCAACAGGGCCAGGGTACGAGGAAATTTTTTTTAAACAGGGGCTATGGGGCTGTGGTTGGATTACGTTTATTTTGCCATTTCTATCCTTGGGTGCGGAGGAGGAAATCTACCACTCTTTCAAGGTGTGTAACTGTACTGCATTCCTTGACCAGCATGCAAAAGGGCATATACTTTTTCATTTCAGAATCTCCAGCACCCCAGAATGACGGAGGTTCCGGATTAAGCCAGATGAGACGCTTGCACCTGTCTCCCATCAATCTCAGGACGCCCGTTTCGGGATCATTGTAATTATTCCTGGCATCTCCTAAGATTAAGATGGTTGTCTTATTCGTTACCGCATCAAGGAAGCCATGTTTAAAATCTAAAAGCGCCTGGCCATAATCCGTCCTTCCTAAATGGACTCCCAAACTGGAGCCTCTTTGAAGTTTAAGAACAGCTTCTTCAACAGGATATTCCTCGAATATGCCACTGGCTTCCACCAGGTTCGAACAGAAGATGAATGACCTTATCCTTGCGACGGCTTCGTTGAGGCTATAGAGAAATAAAAGCATGAATCTTGCTACTTTTTCAACTGAACGGCTTATGTCACAGAGTGCGAGGATATCCGGTCTGTCGATCTTTCTGCTTTTCCACTTTGGATCCAGGATTATTCCCTGGTAGGCCACATTAGCCCGTAAGGTCTTTTTGAGATCCAGACTTCCTCTTTTTGAGGTTTTTCTCTTCCTGGAATATCGGTCATTCAGACGTCTCACCATTTTAAGGATGATGGTGTGCATTCGGTAAAAGTCGCGTTGCTCAAGGTTAGACAGTTTTGCGTCCCTGAGATATTTTTCTATAATCTCTTCAGTAGCCGATCCTGCAAACAAGTCGAACTGTCTTTCAACAAAATCCCTTACATTTTCAAAAAGCCTGTTTTTTGCTTCGTTTAACTGAGTGACAGTCCGCCGGGCCGAAATACTGTCTTCCTTGGAAAATCTGATGATATCCTGATTCAGCCCTTCCATTCCCATATTCTTAAGAATTCTCTGAATATAAAGGCCTTTTTGAGTGAAAAACCATATGTCGGTTATGCCCACTTCCTTGGCGGCATCCCTTATAGACATCGCCACACCCGTTTCATCGCCTGAGAGTAACATACGGGTAAGGGGCGACAATTCCTCGACCTTTTCTAGCGGTGATGATTCAACCGGTTCTTTATATTCTGCAGGAGCCTCTTCGCCGGAGAAAAACTTCTCAAAACATTCATCGAATAATTCTTTTTCCCGCTTGGATTTTGCGAGTGTGGCAGCCAGAGAGTTTTTCAGCAGTTGTCTGTTTTCGTAGCCGCTCAGTTTGGTGGCATTCATGGCGTCTATGTTTTCAGCAATCGATACCCGCACGCCGGCGCCTCTGAGAGCGGTTATGAAATCCAGGAGAACCCGCTCCATTATTTTACCTCAATTTACTTTGATTGCCCTTTCGGTTAGATCATACAGTTGTTCCTGTACGGTCTCAATATCATCTTCATATTTGAGAAAAACGTTGAGGGTATCTCTGATCAGTTTCTGGTTCAGAGTTGTAGAATGAAGTAATAGCAGGACCCTGGCCCAGTCGATGGTTTCGCTGACCGATGGCGGTTTCTTGAGGTCCAATCCTCTAACCTTGTGTATAAAAGCGATCAGCTTGCCTCTGAGCTCTTCCGGAAGTCCCGGCACACGGACCCTGAGCACTTCTGCTTCAAGCTTTGGGTCGGGGAATGGTATAAAAAGATGCAGACATCTGCGTTTTAATGCCTCGCTCATTTCTCTGGTGTTGTTGCTTGTCAGAAATACAAATGGTTTAGACAGGGCTTTTATAGTCCCTACCTCAGGAACCGACACCTGAAAATCAGACAGAATTTCGAGCAGGAAAGCCTCAAATTCCTGGTCTGATTTGTCGACTTCATCCACGAGCAGGACGGCACCTCCTTCCACTTGGAGGGCCTTTAATAACGGTCTTGGCTCCAGGAAATGAGGGGAAAAAAATATATCGTCATACTGATGGAGCTTCGCCATGGAGTCCTTGAGGCTTCTAGCGTCTTCCAGAAGGTCATTCAGCTTGTCTTTAAGAATCTGAGTGTATAGAAGTTGTTTGCCGTATTTCCACTCATAAAGCGCCTTGGACTCATCAAGTCCTTCGTAACACTGAAGTCTTATAAGGGGGGAGTCAAGATACTCCGCGGTAATTTTTGCCAGTTCGGTCTTTCCAACCCCTGCAGGACCTTCGACCAAAACAGGTTTATCCAGATGATAAGCAAGATAAAGAGTGGTTGCAATCTGATTGCTGCATATATAACATGCATCTTCAAATCCCTTTCGAATCGTTTCGATATCAGAAAATTTAAAATTATTATTCGCTTTCATGATATTCCTTTCTTGAAAGAAGATCCTGCCCGAGCTTTCGCTGTTTTATCCTTGCCACATTTGCAGCGAGCCTTGAAGCCTGCTGGATGTCGCGTGTGATAAGATTAAGGCTTTTATCCAAGGCCAGACCGGAACTGGATATAAATCGCTCAAAAGATTGCTGTGCTTCTCCGGAAATTGACCGGAATGAGAGCAAAAGAGAAGGGAATTCAGGCTGCGAAGAAGGAGCGTCAAGCATGGAGGCAACTTCATATGAAATAATTCTAAGGGAATGGATAAGTGTCTGGAATCTGCCAAGCTCTTCAGCAAAATCCTTATTCACGGGAAGCTTCTGGTTTCTGAAGAGATCTGTTGCAATTTCAACCTGTCTGGTCATTCCGCCGACAATCGGACCCATCAGCATAGCATCTTCGAGTTCCCTGAAGGGTCTTATGATGTCGATGTAAGCAAAATCTTTTCTTCCTATTATCGCTGTGTGGGGCACAACACAGTCTTTCATAACCATTGCACAGTGGGGTGATGGCCTCAGGAAATCAAGGTTCATCGGCTTTTCGATTGTGAGTCCGGGTGTACTCCTCGGCAATAAGAAAGCAGTAAGACCTCTAAGTTCCGTATTTTCATCAGTAATTGCTATGACTGCGAAGAGATCCGCTATAGGACCGTTGGTAAGGTATGCCTTTTCTCCGTTCAGCAGGAAGTTATTTCCCACTGGGCGTGCTGTTGTTTTAAGATGCTTGGGATGCGCGCCTACTTCAGGTTCAGATACGGCTAGAGAGGCTGTCAGCCGTCCGGCAGCCATATCCGGAAGGATTCTTTCCTTCTGATCCCGAGTCCCGAACCCGAAGATCAAGAAACTGGAAACTAAATGGTGGATTATCCAGGAGAGGGCGAATCCCAGGTTATGTCCTTTCTCTACAAGTGCCTCTCCTGAAACTGCCATGGCGAGGTAATTTTCACCTGAACCTCCGTAAATGGCAGGAATAGTCAAGCCCAGGAGATCTCTCTTGCCCATGTTTTGCCAGATGTCGAAGGGAAATCCCTCCATGGTATGTAGATCCTTTCGGGTTGCCAGTTCTTTTTGTGAAAAGCGGGCCATTTTTGTCCTCAAGGATTCAAGTCTGTGATCGATAGCAGTGGCCATGGTCCTCCTTTTACATGATGAATTCTTTCTGGGAAACTAGGACGAAGCAAGGATGCAAATCTTCATCTATTTCAGCAGGGGATTTAAAATACAAAATTTTAAGATCCCCTTATACCGGATTTTATTATTCCCTCAAGTACTCCTCCGGCAATAGAAAGGGCCTTGTCGGAGATGGTATAGCAATAATTTTTTATACCTCTAGGATCTATATCGCCTATCTTGGCGTTCCTTTTGACAAAGATGCCTCCCCTGATCAGCCCCCTGACGACTCCGTCAATCGCAGCAGTTACCTGAACGCCTGACACGGAACCTACTATATCATTTTTTTTTACAATATCTCCTATGTCCATATTGTTAACCCACGTGCCCTCAACCGGAGACCTCAGAACCCTTTCTGCAGAAATCCCCTCTATGGATGCTGGTATGCCGGTATCAGGTTCTGCCGAACCTCTATCAAGTACCCTGCCCAGGTAGTGACCGCGATTGGTTTCTACCACCAGGTGCGCATCTTCCCCAGCCTTGAAGCCGGGACCCAGGGCGATTACCAGGGGGGCCTGGTCCAGTGCGGTACCGGTATTTTTCTTGGCCAGTATTGCATCTACTATAACATTAGGGGCTATGCGATTTCCCAGGTTAAATTCAGGGTCAACCAAGACCGGTAATTTCCCTTCCAGGAAAACTGAAAATATTTTATCAGGCCCCTGAATCAGGACTGCTTCGACACCTTCCACTTTTGTCCTTCCGTCATAAACGGCCTCTGAAAAAGCCACCTTGCGCCTGACAGCAACAGGCTGGCTGATTTCAGTTATGAAAACATTAAATCCGCACCTGCGAAGCCTCCAGGCAACACCTGAGCCAATATCCCCGCCCCCCTTTACGCAAACAATAAATGAGGGGTGCCTCTTTTCTCTTTGTGGAACGCTCATGCTCTTCTGTCAGAATACGATAAGCTACCGATTTTCGATATTAGGCCATAGACGTTATATAACTTGCATGCCCCTGTAATGGTCATTAAGACCACGGGGAAGCCCTTCACGATCCAGTTTTACAGCCTTGGACAGATTGTCCATTATATCCTGGGCTGTTATGCCGTCCTCCCCTTTGCTTCGGGCAGCGAGGTCACCGGAAAGACCATGAATGAAAACACCTTTTTTCACTGCATCCTGAAAAGGCAGACCCAGTCCGTACATTGCGGCTATGGCTCCAGTGAGGACGTCACCTGATCCCGCAGTGGCCATGCCGGAATTTCCGCTCATATTGATAAATACACTTTCATCTGGAAATCCTACCAATGAATGCGCACCCTTTAAGACAATATACGATTTCAGATCGAATACAGTACGCTGAAGGATTTTGATTTTATCTTCGTCTATTTGATCCACACTTAGGCCTGTAATTCGGCTCATCTCACCCAAATGAGGCGTAAGAACTGTTGGTGCGTTTCTTTCTCTGATTATCTCTAGATTTCCGCTGAGGGCTGTAATCCCGTCTCCGTCTATGATGAGTGGTTTATCTATGTCCCGCGTCAGGTTTTTGACAAGCTGCAGTGTCTCCTCCTCTAGGGAAAGACCCGGCCCCAGTACTACTATGTCCATTTTTTCTGACAGTTGGATTAGGGCTTTACTGTTTTCAAGTGAAATGCTCCCTGATTTGGTTTCTTTTTGAGGAATAGAAACTATCTCATTCCCCCGGGAGGTAATAAGATGGGTAATAGAGCGGGGCGCGGCCAGATGGGAATATCCCCCGCCAGCTTTAAGAAACGATAGTGCAGAGAAATAGGGTGCTCCCAGATATCCGGCTGCTCCGGAAATAAAAAGGGCTTTCCCGAAATCTCCTTTATGACCGGTCCTGTTTCTGGGTGGAAGAACAGGAGGGTTGCTGACCTCTACTTTTATAGATTCCTCAGAATAGAGTGAAGGAGGAAATGATATATGGGTAACGTATAGCTTTCCACAATGATCATATCCAGGGAACAGGATGATGCCGATTTTTGGAAGCCCGAATGTTATTGTATAGTCAGCGCATATAGATGTACCCATTATTTTACCTGTGTCTCCATTTACACCGGAAGGTATATCAACACTGAAGATAGTCTTACCAGTCGAATTGGCCAGAGCGATTACTTCGGCATAAAGCCCTTCCACCTCTCTGGCCAGACCCGTTCCGAATATGGCGTCTATAACAGCATCTGAATGAAAGAGATCATTTCGAATATTTTCGATGGACTGAACCTTGACTTTTTCTACAGGCAGACGGGAAATGATATCCCAATTCATACCTGCGGCACCTTTAAAATTTTCTGCGTCGCCCAGGATAAAAACCTTTACCAGGCCTCCTGTCGAGTGGATTTTTCTGGCAACAACCAGGCCGTCACCTCCATTATTACCGATACCGCTGATCACGGTGAATTTTTTGCCCCTGACTCCGAATTCCTTCAGAATTACAGAGTATACCGCGTGGCCGGCGTTCTCCATAAGTATTTCTTCCTTGATTCCGAATTCAGTTATAGCCCTTTTGTCCAGTTCCCTCATCTCGGATACATTGCTTATCTTCATTTTTCTTTCCTCCTCACGGGACCCTTCATTCAGACTTCAGGGAACAGCCTTTCAGACGTGATAAATGGATTTTACAGATAAAAAGATTAACACCGATAGAAACAACTATCAATTCATTTTGTGCTTTTAGAATGCCTAATGAGGTTGGGTCATAAACAGCGGCGCTTTAAGCTGAGTATCTTTTTAAGGCTGATTAAAAGAGGTACGCCGGAATAAAAGTTTTTTGGTGTGAAGAAGTAGTGGTAAAGGCATTGTAATTCATATTGAGAAAATTTACAGGATTGTCAAAAGCACCCGCTGTGAAATCAAAGAATGTATTTGCCTGATTCAATCAGAGGCGGATCTTCCACATCAATTTCGTGGACGATATCCCTGTAGAGCCGCTTTTTCATCTCGGCCATCACCTCTCTTCTCTTTTCGAGTCCCCTGGCAAAAGAGAGCACCTCGCTCATCAGGTCATTAACGTGGTATGCCTTTAGAACGATATGGTGCCTTTCGCATTCATCGGCTGTAACCCTCTTACCGGTGTGCTGCAATTCTTCCAGCTTGTACATCGGTATCGCTTTCATGAGAAGGGCATTCATACCGGGTAGAAAAGGGATGCCCAGATCCACCTCAGGAAAACAGAAAAAACCCCTATCGGATCTCATGAAACGGAAGTCAAAGGCACAGCTCATAATGGCTCCTCCGGCAAAGGCATGACCTGATATTGCTGCTATAGTCGGCATTGGATAGAGTAAAATTCTTTTAAAGAGCGTATTCATTCTGTAGAAAAAGGCCTTGGCAGTATCCATATCGTTTTCTTCGATAAAAGGATTGAGCCAGTCGAGGTCTATTCCGTTGCTCCATATCTTTTCGTGTGCTGATGTGACGACCAGGGCGGCTGCGTTTGTTTTTTCCTCTATTTCATCCAGGATCTTGAGAAAGGCCTCGAGAAAAGCCATGTTGAACCTGTTGTCATTATCATTCATGGTAACCACGGCAACCTTTTCGTCGAGAGCATAGTCGACAATGGGCATTTTTAAGTCCTCCTTTGATCTACTATTATTAATGGTCTCCAGACAATTTATGCATAACATAAATTAAAAATTGAATCATCATTAGAAAGGTATCAGAGTAAAAAATATTACAGTTACGCACGGTCAGCTTTATAAATAACTAGTACTTGACTGTTGATGTTTTTTATGCGTAACTCATTTTTGAGAGTAATCAGAGTCTGATCTTTCCGCTTAGCAAGTTCGTAAGATTTTTTTTGTTGACAATTAAGTTCGCATCTGGTTTTTAGACAAAGCTGTATTTTTTATTTTTATCTTTGACAACCCCATTCATTTGCTGCGCGTTATTTTTTTTCCAATTTATGGCAAGAGACTTTTCGATATTCTTTTTAGTAATAAAATGAACTCTCTCCCTTGCTGGCTAAGGGTAAGAAGTCTGGAAACAAAAAAACAGAAATCGAATCTAAAAGGACCACCTAATCTCGAGCGTTCTGCATATTGGTCGTGAAAGAATTTTTGATCGATCCAGTATTTCCTAAAAAAATCCGTCACTGGATATGCTTGTCGCTTTTCAGGTTTTGTGAAATACTTTGCGAGGGAATTTTCAAGGCAATATATGTCTCGGGTTTAAAATTTCCGCAAATTATTCCGGCATAAAAATCTAACTTAAGGTGGAAATGTCTCTTTTTGCTCCCGGTCGCCTGTTGTTAATATCAGGGTTCCTCCCCGTTGTTATTTGCCGCTGCACCTCTCCCTGCTTATTGAGCGTAGTTTCCGCCTCATTTTTCTTAGAAATCTTCTCGACAACTAATCAGAATCATAAAACTTTTAAGTATGGTCTCCTGAACCTGTCAGGATAGTAACATTGTCCGGCTGCAGATAATTAATCTATTAATCCGATGGGCCAGGGTGGCCACAGTCCAAGGTTAAGGGAGGGGTAAATGTACTTTTTCGGACAGCTTCTCATAAGCGGTTTTGTAGTGGGATCTGTTTATGCCTTGATAGGGGTTGCCATAGTGGTGATATTTAAGACCACTGACGTGTTTAATTTTGCTCAGGGTGCACTGATGCTGGTGGGCGCATACGTCTGCTGGTCCATGGCTGCGCAGTTGGGGATCCCGATGTTGACGAGTATATTTCTGACAATGTTTTTTTCCATCATCCTGGGAGTTGCCGCCTCGAAGTTATTCATTCAGCCTCTCATCGGTCAGCCTATTCTTTCTGTGATAATGATGACACTGGTCCTTTCGGTCTTTCTCGAAAACCTTGTGAATCTATTCTGGGGCGGCCCTGCAAAGAGCTATCCAGCACTTTTTTCCCAGGAGCCCGTAATGTTTGGCGAGTTTGTCCTTTCTGTACAGCATCTTATTGTCCTGGCCTTTGTATTTGTGATCTTATTGGCTATGGGCATACTCTTCAAATACAGCAAATGGGGCCTTCAGATGAGGACTGTGGCTGAGGATCACCAATCTGCGAGAGCGTGTGGCCTTAATGTCAAGGCGGTTTTTATTTTATGCTGGGCAATCGCAGCTGTCCTGGCGGCCGTAAGCGGGATCCTGCAGGCAAGCATGAGCGGTGTAGACGCCAGCCTGATAAATTTCGGGTTAAAGGGCTTTGCAGCGGTACTTCTGGGAGGGCTGGAATCCATAACGGGTGCTGTTATCGGAGGCCTGATTATTGGAATTTGTGAGACCTTATCCGGTGGATACCTGGGCACGTTCGGTGGAGGAGGAGTAAAGGAGGTAGTGCCCTATTTTTTGTTGATGCTGATACTGATTATCAAACCATACGGACTCTTCGGATTGCATAGAATAGAGAGGATTTAGGCCATGTATGATCTGCCCTGCGGTGTATTTAATGAGAGCTATGAAAAGGATATGGCTGTTTTCAGGACGTCCACCCACTGGGGGCTCTTGACAGCCTTTGTTTTGATGCTCCTTCTACTGCCTGTGATCCTGGCCGATCACTGGATAGTAACTATAAATTTCATTGGCATCACAGTGATTGCAATCCTGGGACTGAACATTGTGACAGGATACTGCGGACAGATTAATGTGGGGCAGGCAGCATTTATGGCGGTAGGGGCCTATACCTCAGCCATACTCACGCAAAGATACGGATTCAATTTTTGGGTGGCTTTGCCCCTAGCCGGGCTTGTGGCGGGTTTTGTGGGCATGCTTTTCGGACTCCCTTCACTGAGGCTCAAAGGTTTCTACATCGCAATGAGTTCCATGGCGGCTCAGTTTATAATTATCTGGGTTATCCTGCGGCCCCTGGCTGATTTGAGCGGTGGGGATCTGGGGCTGGAGGTGTCCTATATTTCCTTGTTCGGGGTAGTGTTTAATACGAACTTCAAGTCTTTTTACATCATAACGCCGGTGGCCCTTGTCATGCTGTTTTTCGCCAAGAACATCAGCCGCATGAGGGTAGGGAGGGCATTTGTGGCTATCAGGGACAATGACCTGGCGGCCGAGGTAATGGGGATAAATATCTTCCGCTACAAACTCCTTGCGTTTGCTATCAGCTCTGCCTATGCAGGAATAGCCGGTTCACTGCTGGTCCATACAGTAGGGCGAGCCAGCCTGGATTATTTCGGGTTTATGGAATCGGTCTGGCTCCTGGGAATGCTGATTGTAGGTGGCATGGGAACGACCATGGGGCCTATCTTCGGGACCGTCTTCATCAAGGTGCTGGATGAACTTATTTTTTATTTGACACCGGTATTAGGTTCTGTGTTTCCTTCTCTTTCTATAAAACTGAGCACCTCTCTTCAGCCTATATTTTTCAGCCTGATTGTCATGCTTTTTCTTATATACGAACCAAGGGGATGGGCTCATCGCTGGGAGATATTCAAGAATTATTACAGGCTGCACCCTTTTAGCTATTGATCGGCTAAAGGCTATATATAAAGTATCTCAGATAAATACAAATATGCTCTAGAGAAATTATTGATAAGCCTTTTAGAGGTTGACATCACTCAGGAGTCTTCCCTGCTCAGCATGGGAGTGGATAATTAAGAAAGTAACTTTATTTAACTTTTTTAAGGAGAAGAGGAGGCTGAAAAATGCAGAACAAAGGAGCCCGATTGTTTAAGATAAGTCTTTTTTTGGTGCTGCTGTCGGCATTTTTATTCGGTACTGTCTTTGAAAAAGATGCGATGGCAAAGAGAAAATCTGTAAAGGTATGGGCCACCCTACCGATGACCGGACCGATGGCCACTCATTATGCCCCTGTCTGGTATGGAGTGGATGCCTATTGGAAGATGGTGAATGCAAAAGAGGGTGGAGTGAATGGCGTACCTGTGGAGGTTGTCTGCCACGACGATCAGTATAATATTCAGAAGACCCTTTCCGGATATGCCCGGATAAGAACGGACCCGGATATCTTGTGTCTCACAGCATCACAGTCTGCGCTCCAGGAGGTGCTCAAGCCGAAGCTGCTGGCGGATAAAATGCCGCTTGTGGGCGCCTCGAGCGTACCATGTAACACACGTCCCACTACGGAGTTTTCCCCGCTTGCCGATTATACTCTTTTGGCCGAGGCATGGATAAAGTGGTTTAAGGAAAACTGGGAAAAGGAAGGAGGAAAAGGACCGATTAAAATCGGTGTTATTACCCAGCCCTGGGGAGGTGCCAATGACGCCTGGGTAGGCACTCAGCTGTTCGCACGTGAAAATGGAATCGAGATTGTTGGGAAGCTTGAAGTACCTATGATGCCCGGAGAGTATTCGGCGGAACTCTTGAAACTGAAAAGCCTGGGCGCGAACCTGATTTTTTTCCCCTGCCTGGGCGGCACCGCCCTCGGCATAATAAAGGATGCCTATAAGCTGGGGCTCACAAAAGATATAAAATTCCTCCTGGGAGGGGCCACTGCAGGAGGTACTATAGTTCCAAAGCTGGCTGATAAGGCGGCGGAGGGTCTTTATGGAATAAGTTATGTTGACTGGAATGCGGTTACACCAGCAGCAAAAGCAATGGTGGAGGCAGCTGGTAAATATCACAATTGGCCGCACTACGGTCTAGAGATCCTGGCCCCCTGGTTTTACATGATGGTAACCCATAAAGGAATTCAGAAGGCATTGGAAACCGTAAGCATTGATGATCTGACACACGAGGATGTGCTTAACGGGATAAGGGCTCTTGGGAAATTCGACACCCCTCCGGGAATGGCCGGTCCCTTGGACTTCACAGAGGATAATCCGACTACGATTGGAGGAACAACGGCATCTATCATAAGAGTCATGAACGGAAAGTGGGTGCGGGTTTCTGCACCGGATAAACATCTTCCTCTGACTTTTCGTCCCCTGGATGCATACAAGGAATTCAGGAAATGATGTATTGACGCCGGGGCCTTTGATTCATAGGGTCCCGGCACCATTGCAGGTTTGACGGTTCCGGTTTATTTATTTCAGGAAAAGGGGTTTTCGGTATCTTGGCGGCGTATGCCGGGTGGTTTTTTTCCGTTCAAAACTCCTTGTGTAAATAAGGGCCTGCTTTTTTGAAATGCAGCGCGGTAAGTGAAGGAATCAAGCAGGGGGACAGGGTACTTGGTTAGAGGGTAAATCCATGACCGAAAAAAATAATCTATCGAACTTCCTACTCAAAAACAACAGAGAACGACCCGAAAATATTGCGATGAGGGTCAAGCACAGGGGTATATGGCAGACATATACCTGGAGGGATTATTATACCAACGTAAAGTATCTGTCCCTGGGGCTGGTCAGCCGGGGTCTGAAGGCAGGGGACAGAGTCGCCATAATAGGGGAGAATGCTCCCGAGTATTACTGGGCCGAGGTAGCGGCTTTTTCGGCAAGGGCCATTGGCCTTGGTCTGTATGTGGACTCAAGGCCTGAAGAGATTAAATACATACTTCAGGACAGTAAAAGCAGCTTCGTTTTCGCAGATGACCAGGAGCAGGTGGATAAGGTGCTTGAGATCAAAGAAGATCTTCCCTTTCTCGTTAATATCATTTACTGGGATGAGAGGGGCCTGTGGTCTTACGATGATTCTCAGCTGATGAGCTTTGAAGAATTAAAGACGCTCGGGGAAAGATATGAGAAGGAACACCCCAACCTTTTTGAAGAGACTATAGGAAAGATCGATAATAATGATACCTGTTTCCTTCTCTATACCTCGGGTACTACAGGCCTGCCAAAGGGGGTCATGTCAACGCACCAGACGATAATTAATGGTCTGGAGTCATGGATGAGCAGGGACCCCTGGAAAGATGGGGCCAATTACCTCAGCTACATTTCCCCTGCCTGGATTACAGAGCAGTTTATGGGGGTTACCGGAAACCTGGCCCGGGGTTTTATTATCAATTTTCCTGAGGAGCCGGAGACCGTCAATGAAAACATAAGGGAAATAGGCCCTTACGTTCTGATGTTTAACCCAAGGCTGTGGGAGAGCATGACTTCCATAATCCAGGGTAAGATGTTGGATTCCTCTCCTTTAAAGAGATTGCTTTACAATCTGGCCCTGCCGATAGGGTACAGGAGAGTCGAGCATGAGCATGATAAGAAAAAGGCGAATATCTTCTGGAATAGCCTTTTTTATCTCGCTTATCTGGCTGTGTTCCGTCCTTTACTCAGTAAAATGGGATTGCTCAGGACCAGATACGCATACACAGGTGGAGGTCCACTAAGTCCAGGCAATTTCAAATTTCTGCGTGCCATAGGTGTAAACCTGAAACAGACCTACGGGATTTCAGAGGCCGGTGGCATAAGCCTTCATGATGACAGAGATGTCCAGTTTGAAACTGTGGGGCCCCTTCTCCCGGGTGTGGAGATTAAGATAACCGAGGAGGGAGAAGTAGCGGTCAAGAGCAACCAATTGTCTAAAGGTTATTTTGGTAAGCCTGAGGAGACAGAAAAGGTCTTCAAAGAGGATGGATATTATTATACCGGTGATGCCGCTGTTTTAACTGAGGATAACCACCTTGTATTTCTTGACAGGGTTAAGGATATGAAGCAGCTCAGAACCGGTGACAAGTTTTCTCCATCTTATATAGAGGGATGGCTCAAGTTCAGCCCTTTTATAAGGGACGTGATTGTTACCGGTGGACCTGACAGGGATTATGTAGGTGCTATCATTCAGATCGATTTTGATAATGTGAGCAGATGGGCTGAGCGGAATAAAATTCTTTATACCACATTTACTGATCTTTCGCAGAAGCCAGGTGTTTATGATCTCACCAGAAAAGAGGTGAAAAATGTAAACAGAGTTCTTCCGGACAAGATGCGTGTAAAGAAGTATACACATTTGTATAAGGAATTTGACCCTGATGAGGAAGAGCTGACCAGGACAAGAAAATTGCGGCGGGCTTATGTGGAAAACAAATATGGGGAATTGATAGAGGGCATTTACAGTGATCAGGCGGAGATAAGAATGGAATCGGAGATAACTTATGAGAATGGAAGGAAAGGGAAAATAAAGGCTTCCTTGAGAGTGGAACGCGTTGAATAGTATTCCCCTTAGGAGATTAATATGGGCTGTGCGGGAAATAATTCCATATTGAAATGTGAAAATCTGGATTTGTCATTTGGCGGAAACCAGGTCCTTTTTGACTTCAGCTTTGAACAGAGGAAAGATGAGATTCTGGGCATCATAGGCCCTAACGGGGCCGGGAAAAGCTGCATATTGAACTGTATAAACGGCTTCTATCGTCCTCAAAAGGGCAGCATTTGCCTGGAAAATAAGGATCTTACCAAGTTAAAGTCCAGTAAAATTGCGGAATTGGGTGTGGCAAGGACCTTTCAGGAGATTGAATTATACTCAGGCATGACAGTACTGGATAATTTACTGGCAGCAAGGCATCTCAAAATGCACTCGAATTTTTTGCTCGAGGCCTTTTTTTTCGGACCGGCCAGACGTGAAGAGGTCAAACACAGGGAGGTGGCAGAGGATATAATTGATTTACTTGAAATGGAGCCCATCAGAAAGAGGGTCGTGGGGAGCTTGCCTTATGGGCAACGTAAAAAGGTGGAATTAGGAAGGGCGCTGGCCCTTGATCCGAAGATACTGTTATTGGATGAACCTATGGCCGGTATGAGTGTAGAAGAAAAGGAAGACATGGCCAGATATTTTTTGGATGTGTTTGAGCAGATGCATATTCCCATACTTATTGTGGAACATGATATGGAAGTGATAATGGATCTTGCAGACCGGATAATCGTTATTGATTTCGGAGTTAAAATAGCGGAAGGTACGCCGGAGGAAATAAAGAACAATAAAAAGGCCATAGAAGCTTATCTTGGCGCTGATTAGTGATCCAAGCCTAAAGTCCGTTTGCATAAATAACACAAATAATGCCTTTTTTCTAAGTATTGGCGATGGACCCAAACCTACCTTGGGGGATGAAAGATGCTGTCCGTTAATAATATCGAAGTAAAATACAGCAACGTAATCCTTGTATTAAAGGGGTTATCACTGGAAGTGGGGGAACAGAAGGTGGTCGGTATACTGGGAGCCAACGGTGCAGGAAAAAGCACGACTCTCAAAGCTATATCAGGCCTGCTAAGCACGGAACTGGGGGAAGTGACGGACGGAAATATTGTTTTTGAAGACGAACGTATAGACAACAGAACCCCTGAAGATATTGTCAAAAGAGGAATCATACAGGTAATAGAGGGGAGAAAAATTTTTGAACAGTTGACTGTGGAAGAAAATTTGCGTGTAGGGAGCTTTGCCAATAAAGAGAATACAGATGTCAAGGCCGATATGGATATGGTGTTCGACTTTTTTCCGGCAATAAAGAGGTATAAAAATCAGGTAAGCGGGTATCTCTCCGGTGGAGAACAGCAGATGCTTCTGATCGGTCGTGCACTTATGGCTCATCCGAAGTTAATGCTTTTGGACGAACCGTCCCTGGGGTTGTCACCTCTGCTGGTTAAGGAAATTTTCGAGATTCTGCATAGAATTAACACCGAGGAAAAGACGACAATCCTTCTTGTGGAGCAGAATGCCAAGGCAGCCCTTTCCCTGGTAGAATATGCCTACGTGATTGAGCTGGGAAGGGTTGTACTCGATGGAACTTCGTCAGACTTGAGGCAGAATGAGGATATAAAAGAGTTCTATTTGGGCTTGACCCAGGTGGGCCACAGGAAGAGCTACAGGCATGTCAAACATTACAGAAGAAGAAAAAGGTGGCTGGGTTAGAAATTCCAGATCATGATTTTTCATGCAAAATCCGCTGGAGTTCTCTGTGTGTGAAAAAGGGGTCGTCATTTCTTAAGTAGGGTAGGAGAATCCTCTTTTGACGGACCAAGTCCCTGGAGATTTTGCCTGAGATATTATCTGTATCATACAAAACAGCCTTAGCTATGGGCTGTCCGAATGGGTTGATGATCTCGCTCCCTCCCCAGAATTTATATACTTTCCTCTCAAGCGTTTTACTCATAGATGGCACGGTTGCTTGCCCGGATTCCACAGCCAGCATAGAAGCTGTTTCACTCCACGACTCTTCGCCTACACGGTTAGCGCATATGTTGTAAATACCAAAGACCCTGGAATAAAACTTATTAATAATGCCCCAGCTTTCAATGTTGGAAAACTCAGTTCCCATAGATCCCTGTGAAGAATTGAATATTGTTACAAAGACATCTGCCTTTTGCACGACTCCAAGATAAGGCAGGGATGGGTGCCATAGATCGTTACATATGAATACGGCTATTGTAAAATCATCGAGTTTGAACACAGGGATCTGTTTGCCTGAGGAAAAATATTTGCGCTCCTCAAACACTCCGTAATTAGGAAGGTTCAGCTTGCGATAGGCAAACAATATTTCACCGTCCACAGCTACCAGGGCAGAGTTGTAAAAATTCATGGAGGGGGATTCCTCAATAAAACCGACGACTGCAGCAGTACCTTTTGTGGCGGACGCCAGGCGTATGATTTCCGGTGAATCCATTCGCAGAGAGACTTCATGATATCTCTGGCCGACAAAATATCCTGTCAACGCCAGTTCAGGAAAAACAATCAGTTGAGAATTTTCTTCTTTGCCTTTATGAATTTTCTCTATGATCTCATCAAGATTGGCCTGAACATCCATGAGGATGGGATTTGTCTGATAAACGGTGACTTTCATCGCTAGCGTTTTCTCCGCTTTATAAGAGGAAGCATTTTCCTGTATTCTTCAGAGTGTGATCATCTCGCATATAATTCGCCTTACTTCCGTTACGCATGATAACCTCAAATCCTTCCGGATCATATGCATCAATTTCATATTCTGGAGCTTGTTCAGGTACCGTTTCTCTGCAGAGGGCGATATGTCTTTCAAGTTTGGCTATTGAAAAGGAGATAAGTTCGTTTAGAAATCCAAAGGCATGTCTCATCTGGTGGAAGCCGTATTTCTTCATGATTGCGTAGCCGTTAACCGCCTCTTCTTCAGCTTTTTTGTTCGGCTCGCTCTGGCTCGTTGTACAGGCGGTTTGAATTGATGGTATCTCAAGCCTCTTGTTCACCTTTTCCATAATCAGATTGGCTATATTGTGAGAGATCATTCCGAGATCAACGGCATAGTTTTTTTGAATATTCGCAATGGATGGAAGGCCAGCATGCACAACAAAAGTCCCTGGGTTGACCAGCTGCGTAAGGGTAATTCCGAAAAGCGCCTCCGCGTGGGTCAGTGTAATAAGACCGGACATTGAATAAGGTCCTGAAAGTCCGGCCATGGGCATAGTGGATACGTATATAGGAAGTCCCTTCCTAACACATGAAAGAAAGGGCTCTACCATGCTTTCTATTATATTAAGCGGGCTGTTGATAATAGAGAACTGTATTGTTATACCACCTCTTGTCTCGTTTATTTCCTTTGCCCGGGCGATCCCTTCATCTGTTATTGCTGCGACATAGATCGGTTTTCGGCAGTTTTCGATGATGGTATTCATCACCTTTACTTCCTGATTCCTTAACAATACACCTCTGGCCATGAATTTGATTTCATCTGTTTCGTTCACGATTTTAGCTATACGTGACAGATCTTTAAAGGCGGGTTCCCTAAGTTCTCCTGTCTCATCATCGTATACAAAGGGAGCGGTTCCGCCCACGCCGAATGAATCCTCAGGGATCCAGTACTGATCCCTCTTGGGAACTGTATTCAGTGCCTGGTCGACGAGCGGTGCCAGGACATGTATATGCCCTGTGGTATCATCAAAGGCAGCGAGTCCGGTTTTTTCAAAGATTTGTCTTACCACCGGCGATGCGCATTTGACCCCGACCTCCTCTAACACTCGAACTGCGTCCAGGTGTATTTTTTCTAACAGATTATTGTCCAGGATCATGATTTTTCCCCTCTGATTTAAACAGTAACACGCATTCCATCATGAGCAAAGCGTATATTTTTAAATTTATTCTGTAGAGCAATATAATCGTCATAACTCCTGTTCCAGTACTCCTCCAGATGAACGAAAAGGATCTGCCGGGCCCTGATCCTCTTTGCCAGTGCCATGGTTTCTTCAAATGTATAAAGCGTGGTTCTTGATATATGATCCACTGGATAACGAAAATCATACTTGAGACCATTTTCAAAAAGTCCTGGTTGTATTACCAGGAGATCCGCATCCTGAACTTCCTTACAGTGTTCCGGGAAAGGTTTTATATCACATGGAGCGTATACAGCTTTGCGGTCATTTTTTTCGAACACAAATACGGACGCTACTTGAGATTCCCGGTCCACAGGGATGGCAGTAAGAAAGATTCTGCCTATCCTGGTCCTTTCCTTGAAAACCCTGGTTTTGACAAAACCCTGTTTTTCATAAAAGTCGATCACAGGGCCATACACTGAACTGATACCTCTGAGTCTGTTAAAGAGATACTCGGGAAGAATCAGACATATCCGCCTCTCCCGGAAAGCAGTCCAGCTGCGGAAATCCAGTGTGGCCTGTTCCACCAGTCTGAAGCCTTCAACATGGTCCGGATCCAGATGGGTGAAGGTAAGATAGTCTATTTTCTTAATGGCACACCGGTTGAGCTGATAAATTATCTCTGCTGGCGTATCGATAAGCAAATTTTCATCATGAATGAACGCGGAAGGTCCTGTCCTTTCATAGGGAGGTCCTTTGATACGCGCCTCTTCACAGACAGGGCATTTGCATAGAGGTTTTGGTATAACCATGCATCCGCCGGATCCTAGGATAGTAAGCTTCACCTGTTGATTCGCCCAAATTGTATCATTTTTGTGAAGAAATTAACTCCTTGGTGCCCAATAACCTGGCATAAACTGCAGACCATCCGTTCCTTCAGCTCCATGGAAACGGGCTATGAGAAACGGGATGCAGGGCGCCCTTTTCAAAACGGTCGAAGCGGAAAGGTTCCAGCAAGGACTGTTTTTCACCCAGCACCTCTTTAGCCACAAGTTCTCCTATCCCTATCATTTTATAACCATGATTTGAATCAAGTATCATATAGCAATTCTGCTTCATTGCATCGAATATCGGAAAGCAGTCCGGGGTGAAGCAGCCCAGGCCCCCTGAAGGTTCATTTTTGTAAAGGTGATATTTGTCTTCGTATCTTTTTTGGCAATGAGCCAGGGCTGATGTCCACATATGAACAAATTCCGGCGTGACCGTGAAATCCGGAGAATCTATGCCATAAGGGTCAACTTTGACTTCTCCTTCTACTATATACGGAGCGGCTCCTCCCTGGACACCTCCAAAATTGAAATCTGGCTTGTAGTATATTCCCCACATTTCTTCGGTTATTAAAGATCCGTCCTCACTAGAATAAAGGGGGGCTTCCGAATCAACATGGATGACGGGAGGCATTTTGCCTTCATTGTTCATTGCGAAATTAGGCTCTACTCCCAGGGTACCTTCCACCAGACACCAGTATGTCCACATCTGGTTGCCGGTGTGAATGTTGCCGTCTTTGCCTTTTATATCGATTTCATTGGGGAGTCCAAGCATGTCCCAAAAGCTTTTGGCCCAGGGACCGGGACCTGCTATAATCCAATCACATTTTATGTCACCTTTTGGAGTTTCAACAGCGGTGACTGAGTTGCCATCGGTCTTCAGACCGGTTACTTCAACTCCAGTAAGTATCCTCACCCCTTCGGCTTCAGCTTTGTCGGCAAGCCTGTAGAGCGATCGCATCTGATTGGCATACCCACCTTTTTTCTCATGGAGGACCGAGGTAATTTTTTTTGCCTGCCAGTCATCAAAGATGTTTTCCCTCATATATCTCAGTACATCTTTTTCGCCTTCTACAAAAATAGAATCATATCCTATTGCTTTTTGCTGACTGTAAATTTCAGCAACGTCTTCATGCATGGATTCCGGGGAAATCTGCATATAACCGACAGGATGATAACCGTATGCCTCTGCGTCCTCTTCCCATAACGCAACACTGTGAGACATCAGTTCCCGCATAGCAGGCTGATAGTAGTTATTTCGTATTACTCCGCATGCAATACCTGAAGCCCCGGCTCCTATTGAGGTCTTGTCTAGAACCAGGATGTCTTTGCCTGACCCGGCGTTACTTTTCTTCAGCTCCTTTGCGATATGCCAGGCAGTGCTCAGCCCGTGTATTCCGGCTCCGATAATGATATATTTACAACCTGTTGGGAATGACATTATCTACTCTCCTTAGTATTATTACTTGAATGGATCCCATCGAATTGTTTGTCTTTCATATGCTGGTGGGAATTGTTTTAAAAACTCATCATAATAATATAGTTCCTTAAAGGAGGCAAAAGGCAGGCCGTAAGCCGCTTTAGGTCTCTGATTAAATTCTTTGGGATCGATTTTGCTGGAAATGATATTATCCATAACATCGTCCATGCCGGTACCCATTGCAAAGCGCAGCTTTTCGCGATTGGCTATTTGTTCAGGAAGCATGTCTCTAAATGCCTCTCTCAGAATATATTTTTCTATTTGTTTTTCACCGTAGATCTTCCAGTCCATCGGGATCAGCTGGCTGAATGCAACTACTTTGGGGTCCAGAAAGGGAGTTCGATAAACTACGGCGTTCGACATCCATCCTCGGTCCAGCCTCCTCAGCGCGGTATTGTATGCTATTTCGAGCAATTTTCGCGCAAGGCGCTCCCTCTGCTGTGCACTTTTTACCCTGGGGTTTTTAAGGACCATACGATAGCCCCCAAACAGCTCGTCTGCTCCTTCTCCAACCAGGACTATATTACTGTGCTCTTTTACAGTTTTGGATGCATAATAGTTGGAGAGGATACCCGATATACAATCTTCATCAAAGCTTTCCAGATACCATATGGCTTCAGAAATAAAAGATTCAATATCTTCGTCCGTTATTTCATAGATAGTCAGATCCAACCCCAGAAAGTCGGCCATAAGTTTGGCGTTCTCCAGGTCGGGTCCTTTTGCGCTTTTGACTGTGACTGTAAATAGCTTGAGGTCCGGATTAAATTTTTTTGCTATTGCGGATATTATAGAACTGTCCAGCCCCCCACTGAGTGATACCGCGTCAACACCTTCCATTCTCTCTTCAACCGCTTCGATAAGTAATCTCCTGAGGGTTCTGGCAGCCTCTTCAAGACTTCCCGCTTTGGGTGTTGAAGGATCAAATGACTCAAATGTCTGCATCCCCTTTTTTGTGCTGTATAACTGTCCAGGAGCAAGTTCATGGATGTCGAACGGGACATGGTCCGTCAGTCCTTTCATTTCAGTGCAGAAATAAAAGACATTATTCTCCTCGCCATAAAAGAGAGGCCTGGCTCCTACATGATCCCTGGCCAGAATCACCTCATCATCCTTTTGTACTATGGCGCAGGTAAAACTGCCATTGAGGCGCGAGAAACAGTCGGTCTCATATTTTTCCCAGTAATCCAGGAACAGGTCCAGGTCGCTCTGTCCTTCAGCCCTGTCATTATGAAGCTCTCCGTCAAACAAAATATAGGGTGGATCGCCATTAATGGCAGTGCAGTGTGTGGTCCTGGGAGTAGTATTGATTTCGCATGCGCCTACAGCACCTCTAGCGTCTGGGAGTGTCCTCACATGGACATTATCAGGTCCACGATGGCGTGTTAGTTTAATCATTCTTCCAAGTGGCTTGGTTGCATCTTCCTCCAGCCTGCCATGTTGTGAGACTATTCCACAAATACTTGCCATTTAAAAAACCTCCGAAAGTAAGTTTAGCGTTGAATGATATGTTCCTGCCTTATTTATTCCACAAAAATTTTGCCGATATTTGCCGTGGTCAGCGGATCTTCCATATACATGCCCAGGCCAATGTGACGAATCGATTCCATTCCTCTCTCATCATAAACAGGCATTTCGACAGAAGGGGCATCATCAGGAGTTACCTCTTCGGCTATCCTGATGGTCTTTTCCAGCTTTTCAAATGAAAAATCGATAAGGTAGCGCAGAAAGGCAAAGGGATGCCGTATCATATGAGTTCCATATTTAAGACACATTGCCTGGCCTTTTTTCGCGTCTTCAAGGGCCTTTTCTGTTACATGTTCTTCATGGGTGGTGCCAGCGCTTTGAAACGAAGGGAGATCGAGCATAAGGTTCAAATGGGCCATAAGTATATTTAAAAGGTTATGGCTCACCAAACCGTAATTTGGATTGTATTCGATTCTGGGATCCGCAATATTTGGGAATCCCGCATGCACACAGATATTCCCGGGATTCAATAACTGGGCCACACAGATTCCAAAAAGGACTTCGGCATGGGTCATTGCAAGTACCCCGTTGTAGCAATAAGGCGCACTGATGCCTGCCATTGGCATCGCTGAAATGAATACAGGAAGCCCTGCTCTAACTACTTTTACAAAGAATTCAGAGAAGTTTTCATTGACCTCAAGGGGCGGGCGCGTCAGGCAGAAAACGATCATGATACGCCCTCTTTCATCATATATTTCTTTTGCACGTTCGAGTGATCTGTCTGAAGTCACAGCAAAGTAAAGAGGCTTATTGCAGTTATCTGTCATTATATTCATCTGCTCGACTTCGTCCTTCAGCTTTATACCTCGACCCATCCCGGTCACTATATCGTTTTCCTCGGCAATCCTGGCAATACGGGAAGCATGATCTGCTGTTGGGAAAATCCCTCCGGTCTCTGTTTCGTCGTCATATACATAAGGGGCAGTGCCACCTATGAAAAAACTGTTTCTCGGGACAAAAAAGGAGTCCACTCCGGGGACTGTTTCAAGACAACGTTCAACCAGCGCAGAGGTGATGTATATTCGATCTTCATATACAATCGCCTCACCTTCCTCTGTAAACTTGCGGAACTGATCCTGCATATCCTTCTGCTTGCATCCCACTCCGATATTTTCCAGTATCCACAGTGCGTCCTGATGAACCTGCAAAAGCATATCCACTGTAGAATCCCCAATCAAAGACCTTGATGTGTTGACTTGCTCTTCTTTCACGTGCCGCTCCTTTATAAAAGACTCAAATTGATGTATTAGACGATTAACCGGAGGTTTTTCCAGACTGGAGCCTGCGGTTGATAGCCCAAACAGTGGTTTTTTTTAAACAAAATCATTTTGCTATAAAAAATACCACCACAAAAAATAAGATATAAATATATTTGAGTTGAAAGTATAATCTAATAAAGAGTTTTTGTCAAGCTAGACGGTTGAAGAGGCTTTTTAGTTCGATTATCGTTTATGGTTTAACAGTGATTAACACGAAGGTGAGTTGGGATTAGCAGCTATGCACATACAAATTTTTAAAAGGATAGGAGGTGAGGTTTTAAAGTCAGCCGACTTCCAGGTCCTCTACGTCAAGCATGCTTGTAAGTTTTGTAAGGGCAAAGGCTATTTTATCTATCTCGCTCTTGGGTAGCTTTTTCAGTCCATCGATTATCTTCTGTTGAATTGGTGGTGGCGCATTTTCAGCAAGGGTCTTTCCCGCTTTGGTCAACTCTATGGTTATTATTCTGCGATCACTTGATATCCTTAATCTTTTTGCAAGATCTTTTTTTTCCAGCCTGTCGATAATTCCAGTAACGGTACTGGAATTAACCATAATATACTTTGCAATTTGAGAAGGTGAGAGAGGCCCGTTGTCATAAAGGGCAAGAATACAATTCAACTGTGCGGCGCTTATATTGTAATTCTTGTTCAACTCTTTTGTGTATAGCTCTCCCGCCTGCATAAGCCTGCGGATCGAAAAGACAATTTCCTTTGTGCGCTTGGTATATGTATCTGTGAATGTTCCAGAATTTCGGGTTTTGTTTTTGGGCTGCATAATTATTCGATTTTCCCCTTATTACTGCTGAACCCAAATTTTTGCCAGAATATAATGGGAAAAAACCGGCCTTTGATTTGTATTTTCAGTCGACCTGTAAAATCATAAGAAGGAATAAGTTTTTCATCCATTTGAGGTCCAATAATTAGAGTTCAACAGACATTTTAAAAATGTCTAACATGAAAACCGACAGAAGGGCAACAAAATATTCATTCACATAGTTGAATCACCACCAATTAAAATACGATTCTGCGACCTGTGGAAGAGCTTTTCCAAGTATCTTTAAGGTCTCTTTGTATTGAATGCCTGACTTCATATCGATAACTGTACTTGCCAGCTCCCTAAATATTGTGATAATTTATATTGATTATTTTGAATGCTCTTCGGATTGTTTTCTGTTAAATAGATTTAGTATGTGATTGCTTTTATTTGGCAGGTTTAAACCTTTAGCTTTTGAGGCTTCCAGGGTTCAGGGTTCCTATTCTGTTTTGCTTCTTAGAGGTCGTTTCATGAAGGAAACTTTTTTTAGCTTTTTAGGCGTTTTTTTTATACTGATATCGTTTTCATGCACCGCCCAGTATAATGCGAAGCCTTTGTCCTTTAAATTACCCTCCTCATATCCGAATGCTATTAAGGCCGCCGGTGCTACAGTCGGGGCCAGGGCATTTGTAGATACAAAGCAGGCAGAAGAGGCCTTTGGATTCGATATCAGGAAGGCCGGAATGTTGCCTGTTCAGGTGGTTTTTGATAATCAAGGCCCACATTCGCTCGAGCTAAGAGGGGATCAGACATTTCTCGAAGACAGGGAGGGAAATCTGTGGCCAGTTCTCTCACGTGATACCGCATATGAACGGGCCACAAAATATGCTGATACCAAGGAGATATTTAAAGAGGGAACTTATCACGGGTTTTTAGGCGCAGCGGGTGGAGCTGTTATTGGTGCGGCAGTTGGCATAGTTACCGGCGAAAGCGTTGCTGGATCTGCAGGTAAAGGTGCTGCGGTAGGTGCGGCGGCGGGAAGCACGCTGGGAGGGCTCAGAGGTTACTCATCAGGTGAAGCCAGAAGATCAGTTATACAAGACCTGCGTAGTAAATCTTTGCAATCCAAGCCTATTGCCTCAGGTAGCCTTGCACACGGAGTCATATTTTTTCCCGGAGAGGCACGATCTGCAAAACAGCTTCGCTTGCAGTTGGTGGAAGAAGACAGCGGTGTGAAGCATGTCCTTATGCTAAATTTTTAGAAGGGCTTCAAGCCTCAGAGGAGCGAGGCATGACAGATAAGGAAGAGATGCGGAATTCCGAAAAGCGACATGGCTTGACCGGCTGGTTTAAGCTTAAATTTCAGGGACAGGCAGATGAAAACAGCCCGGTTGACAGCAAATTTTTATCAGATCTCTCTGGGGTCACGAGAGTCGAACGTTACGAGATTCTCGAAAAACTGGGCCAGGGCAGTATGGGAGTTGTATATTTAGGAAAAGATCCATATATCAACAGGAATGTGGGGATTAAGATATCTCGGCCCGCCTCTAATGTGGTAGGAGACAAAGCTGATAAATACAGGGAGAGTTTTTTTCAGGAAGCTCAATCTGCTGGAAGACTAATGCACCCCAATATAGTTTCCATATACGATGCTGGTCTATACAAGGATTTCTGTTACATGACAATGGAGTATATTGATGGCCCCACATTAAGAAAATTTTGTCAGAAGGATTGTATTCTGCCGGTGGCTAATGTCGTCCAGATAATGTTTACAGCATGTAAGGCCCTTGATTATGCGCATAAGCAGGGAATTATTCATAGAGATATCAAGCCCTCCAATATAATGATAAATAGTGCCGGGTATGTCAAAATAACCGATTTTGGAATAGCAAAAATCAAATCAGAGCAATCCGCTACCCCTGGTCTCATCGGCTCTCCTAGTTATATGTCTCCCGAGCAGGTAAAAGACCTGCCCGTTGATTATAAAAGCGATATATTTTCTCTTGGGTGTGTTTTGTATCAGCTATTAACGGGTGAAATGGCATTTCCAGGGGAGAACCACTTTGCCATTATGTATAAGATTGCCAGGGAAGACCCCCCCCCGATGCAAGATCTTCGTCCGGACCTGCCTGAGATATTGATAAAGATTACAGAAAAGGCCCTAGCGAAGGATCCCAGCGAGCGATACGAGACCTGCGGGGATTTCGCATATGACCTCAGGGTAGCTCTCAGGGGGCTGAAGGGTGGAGGACTGAAAAAAGACAAGATCGAGGATGACATCGATTATGTGCACGGGGCACCTTTTTTTGAGAATTTTACGAAGGATCAGGTCAAAGAGATACTGGACGCAAGCAATCTAGTAAGGGTTCCTAAAGGGGAGACGATCATCGTAGAAGGAGAAATCGACGATTCATTCTATGTGATTTTGAGTGGCAGGGCTGTGGTTCAACGCAGCAATGAACAAATAGCTGTTATCGGCAGGGGCGAGTGTTTTGGAGAGATGGCCTTCCTTGGAGGACAAGCCAGGGCGGCAACCGTATTGTCCGAAACTGATTGCAGCCTGCTGAAAATCAGTGCTACACTGCTTGACAGGTCTTCCCAATCTATGCAGTTACTTTTCCTGAAAACTTTTGCCAGGACTCTGATCCATCGCCTATCCAGAAGCCTTGAAAAAGGAGCCTGATCAGGGTATACAGCCCCTTTCTCATTTATTCAAATTTTGTCTGAGAGGTTCTGCTGCCCCTTTCAGTGTTTTGAGCGGCACAGGCTGAAGCGGCAGTGGAATCAAGAAGCCATCTGGAAAACCGATCTAGTCCACAATCAGAATAGATATTGAACTTGCCAGGTTAAGGACCTTTTGAGATATGCTGCCCATAAAAAATTCCTTTATCCCGGAAAGCCCCCTCCTGCCAATTACAATGACGTCGTATTCATCGCCTGCTTCTTTGATAATGTCCCTTGCAATCCCCTTTTCCTTTGTCTGGACTTTTGTTTTGATATTCTGTCCATTAAACCCTGCATCTAGGAGGATTTGTTTTGCCTTTTGCTGTGCCTCCCTCAATAGGTCCTTTTTCTTCTCCTCAAGCGTGCAGAAGGTTCCCTTTTGTTCCATGAAATAAGGGATAAGACTGGGGCTGTTCATGTCACACAGAGCTTCTGTATCAGGAGTAACGCTAAACAGGGTGATTTTTTTATCTGTAGTAAAAGCACTGGCGACAAATTCTACTGCTCTCATCGCGTTAACAGACTCATCAAATGCAATTAATATTTTTTGTACCACCCTTAAACCTCCTTTTTTTAAATAGACTGATATTCTATTATGGATTCAATCTCTTGGAATATCCATTCCGCGGTGAAAAGTTTTTATTCTGAAGAGTCCTGCATTTTTTTCTTTATATTCGAGTATAGCATATCCAGCCTTAGAATACGCCTGAAAATAGATAGGCAGATAAAACCCATGAGACGGAGAGCCAGTTCGGACCTGACTTCAATGAATTCATTGAAGTCCTTTTTGTCTATAAAGGCCACCCTGCATGGAGTAATCGTCACCACACTTGCGGATCTGGGCTTTTCGTCGATGAGCGCCATCTCTCCAAATATCTCGCCTTCACCCAGTTCACCTAAAATGACCTCTTCGAAATGTGGCGACAAGCCTATCACCTTTACCTTGCCCTCTATGATAAAATAAGCTCCGTCCCCTTTGTCTCCTTCAGCGAAGATGGGTTGCTCCGCCTCAAAAGCCCGCTCCTCCTGGTAAATCTGTTTAAGCTCTTCCTTTGACAACGTGGGAAAAAAATCCGCCTTTTCCTGCTCAACCTTTGATTCCGCCTGTTCCAGACTCGGCAGGTCCTTTTCAAAGCCGTTAAAAAAAACATAAAGCGCTCGGATTGCTGTCTTGTATTTGTCATTCAGGTTTCTCAATCTTTCTGGCAGTAGTTTATAGAGTCTATAGATAAGGTCATGAGCAAAAGGCTTACTGTTTTTGAACAGGTTTTCCAGATCTTTTCTGGTAAGCACTCCAAGTTCTGTTTTTTCTTCTTCCGCTTTGATAGTTGCTGATCTTTTTATGTTGTAAAAAAGGCTCATCTCCCCGAATATTTCGCCGGGCCCCAGACATGCCACTGAAGACCCATTTATATAGACTTTGACCTTACCTTCTTTGATGAAATACATCTCCTGACCCGCGCTTCCCTGATTGCAAATGACATGCCCTTTTTTGAAGGTTCTGTTCTTAGAAAAAATCTGATTAAGGTGTTCGTTACTAATAGTCCCGAATAATGCACCGCTGATGTTCTGACAGATTAGATCGAGTTGACTCTTTTGCACCGCCCCGGTCTCACCCTGAATAGGCAGCAGCAGATCATCAATATAAGCGGGCAGGTCATCCCTGAGCTTGCGAGGCATTCTCATGAAGTCCTGGGATATCCTTTTCGCTTCATCAACGGAAAGGTGTTTTTTATCCTGGATTTTTCTGAATACGAGATGCTCCTTGAGAGCCTGGACACCCTTTATGCCAGCCAAAAACTGGTATGCCTTTTCGCCGATTGTATTCGGGTCTACAAGTGCACCTAGTTCTATTTTTGACAGTACCTGTTTTCCATCCTGTACATAAGCCTCGTAATCCTTGTCAATAGGGCGGATTTGGGCTTCGTGTATGGTGGAAATATCTTTTGGAGTAAGGGGCTGTATTTGTTCAGCAACGACATCGAACTGATGACCCATGCTTCGCAGAAGATTGATGACAGCGGGAGAGTTTATACCCCGGCCAGACACGTTTCCATGAACATCTGCACTATAGGCTGGCGGGCTGAAAAGTAAATCGCCATAATTGTCTGTTGCATGAACCCGTAAAAAGATGTGGTTTTCAAGACACCAGGAACCTATTCTTTCCGAACCTATAAGGGGATCTTCTCCTTCTATGTTTAGGTGTCCAAGGTCCAAAGTAATTCCGAAGTTTTTGTCCCTTACATCCGAAGGTAGGGACAGGTATATCTTGTGTGCATACGAAATGAATTTTTCTGAAGTCTGTTTTTCCCTTGTCTGGCAATAGTTTTCAATGGTTACTCTTACGTCACTCCCTCTTGCTCTTTCAATTAGGTATATTAATGGGTTGAGATTGGATGTATCTATAAGGTGAATAACAACCGCCCCAGCCCCGATATCACGCGCCAGTTCAATAGTCTCTTTCTGGATTTCAAGGCATTTATAAGGATCAAAGAACAGCTGTTTCCCCCTGGAGGGATCAGGTGAAGGAGCGTATGGCCCTATGATGGGCGAATGAATATCTATCCTTACGCCGCTTTTTTCACATGCATCTCTTATCTGTTGTCGTTTTTTTTTCGAAATCTCTTCTGGAAGGAGTGTGGTGTAGTTAAAAGGGTGAAAATCAACACTTATCTCAATTCCTTCTATATTGTCATGTGCGGCCTTTTGTACCAGATCAACTGGATCAAAGGTTTTGCTTTCCCAGAATGTTGTAGCTTTGACCCGCCACGGATTTTTTACTTTTCGCAGGGTGTCCGGAGGCTTATTTTTAAGGAAATCCGACTCATATTTCTCTGCGAACTCCAGGATAAAGAAATCTCGTTCACTAGGATGATCCTCGCTGCAAAAGAAAAAATACGGTGCGTGTTCATACAACCAGCACGCCTTCATCATAAAAACAGGATATTCAAGAAGCAGCCTTCTCAGCGCCGTGTCGCTTTTGCTTTTTCTTGAAATCTCCAAAAGCGCAGAGGGGGTGACTGGGGAAATTTCATAGCCGTATTTCGTTCCGGATTTATATTGGGCCAGTAACGCGATTACCTTATCCGGTTCAAGACCGAGTTCCAGAAGCTTTTTGTGGCTTTCCCGGTCACACAAGTCTTCATTAAGACTCTGTTTAAGGATCTTCCTGATGGAAGCCTCATCAGCCTTATCAGTTAATGCTTTTGTTAGGTAATCCATTACCGGGAGTCTTTTCCTCACCTTTATGCAGCAGGTTCTGGCTGCCGATGCCTAGGCAGGATAAAAGGCCACGGAAACAACCCTAAGGGTCTTGTGGCGAGTCGAGGCCGAATACTTGATTGATAAAATATCATCAACATGTTGGGCTGGCAAGTGTAAAAATGGCGCACACCATGCCAGATTATTTAAATCTAATCAACGTTATCGAAGATATTCTAAGCCTCGCCTGTCTTCAACACGGCATTTCTACAAGGAAAAGAGAATAGAAGTAAAGGCTGATGCAGACAATCAAAATAATCGGAAGGTGTTAAAAACGGCTTCTTCTGACAAAGGCTGAAAGGCTGATAGAATAAATGTTTTTATCTACGTTTTGGAAAGCGTTTCCATGCCACAAAGCTTCATTTGCGGAACTACGGCATTCCTGCCACTTGCCTTTGCCTTATAAAGCATAGCGTCTGCCTCTTTCAAAAGGCCCTGTTTGTCCGAATTGTTTTTAAGAGACGAGACCCCGAAACTGGCGGTAACATGGATAATTTTTCTGTCCTCTATTTCGATTTTCGTGTCCTCGATTATTTTTCTGAGCCTTTCTGCCAGTTCCATTGCCTTGGTGGTTTTTGTATGGGGGAGCACAGCCACAAACTCATCTCCCCCATATCTGGAGAGATAGTCCCCCTTTCTGATTTCGGCGAGTATTACCTGGGATATTTTTTTTAATACCTCGTCTCCCGTTTGATGCCCGTAGCAGTCGTTCACCATCTTAAACTGATCTATATCGAACATGATCACGGAAAGGTCACTTTTGTGCCTGAATGTATCTGAGATTAGATGTTCAAGGTATCTGTTAAGTTCCCGTCTATTATAGCAACTGGTCAGTGGATCGATTGCAGCGGCATTCTCAAGGCTTTTTATGCTTATAAAGTTGGTAAAAGCCAGTGAAAGCGTTTTAAGTATTATATCCGTAACTTCTCCATGATATAGAAAAAATCTTCTGGTGGGCAGGATATAAAGTCTAGATAAGTAACCATTGCACATTATTGATTTTGACATCAGGCTGCTGCTGTCAAGTGCCCCAATCTTGGTAGATTTGTTTTGGCCATTGTAAATAGAGTGGATATCTATACTATCGTAAGTGACGAAATCATGTTGTATTATTTTTTTTAAGTGCCTTCTATAGACGCCGGGATCAATCCATACATCGAGTTTGCCTTTATCCAGCACTGCAAAAGCAAATAGTCTGTAATTCAGTATTTCTTTCAGGCACTTCGAAGCTTCCTGTAGCATGCTCTCAAGATTATGCATTTCGTTGATACCCAACATAAAACGGGCCAGCCGTTTATAATCCATTTTTCTGGAAACAAGAAAAAAAAATTGAAAAATCGTAGATATATTTCGCGACAGCTTCTTCAAAAACATATCCATGTTCAATATTCTCCTTCAAGCTCAATCAGTTTTAAAAGGCTTTACTATGCAAATCTAGTGCCACGCCGGTCTAGCCTGAGTTTAAGGGCGTTTTGAGGTCCTGGTAAGGGAAACAGGAAAGTTTTGCCGCAAGTTTTTTCCTACAGGTGCAATATGACCGTAACCGCTATTCTAACTGACTGATATATTCTGGCGTGGATTTGGGCGATAGATGTGCAGGAATTTATCAAGACCAGTATTTAAAGAAGTGATGCACCGGACCTCGTCCTTCGCCGATTTCAAATTCAGCTCCGGCAAGGATGGCGCCAGCAGTGTATTCTTTGGCCAGGTTGACAGCTTCTTCGATGTCGAAGCCTTTTGCCAGAAAGGCAGCGATGGCGGAAGAAAGGGTACATCCAGTACCATGATTATTTTTGGTGTTAATCCTTCTTCCTTTGAACAGAACGAAATGGTCATCAGCGGCTGTGTAAAGCAGGTCATTGCTGTTCTTGCCGCTGGAATGCCCACCTTTTATAAGAACGGCATTACTTCCGTAAGCAGAGAGCTCGCGGGCGGCCATCTTAATATCTTCGTGGCCTTTAATATTACGATTCAGAATGGCCGAGGCTTCAGGCAGATTTGGAGTGATAACTGAGGCTATGGGCATAAGATATTTTTGTAAGGCCTTAATCGCGTTTTGCTTCATGAGCCTGTTACCGCTCTGAGCTATCATGACAGGGTCTATAACCAGATTGCGGGCATTATATTTCTTTAACTGACGGGCTACTATCTCGATCAGCTTTGCAGAATAAAGCATACCAGTTTTTACGGCTTCTGCGTCGATATCCGTCAGCACCGCTTCTATCTGGGCTTCGACAAATTCAGGGGGAACAGGATATATCCTCGAGACCGTCCTCGTATTTTGAGCTGTGAGGGCGGTTATGACCGACATCCCGTAACAACCTAGTGCTGAGAAAGTCTTAAGGTCTGCCTGTATTCCGGCCCCTCCGCAACTGTCGGATCCTGCCACAGTAAGCACCCTATGGTATTGTTTTACCATTATGATCCCCTGGCAGAAGTGATTTTTAGGGGGCAATCCATTAATTTAAAAAAGATTTTTCAGGCAGAACCAAAACCATATTTTTTTCTCATTATTTCCGATATTTCTCCAGCCATCTGAAAGGAAAGGTCTGATTTTTCAGGGGACAGCATAACCGTGTCGCATGAAGGCAGAATCCATGAGGAGGATACCAATAATTCCTCATTAATTCCGGTTTTTACAAATAGTTCGATCCCTTTTTCGAGCTTTCCCACCAGGCTTTGTACCGTTTCCTGAACTATCAGGTCTTCTGTAACAGGAACTATACCCCAGCCGATCATTCCACCGCGTTCCAGGAAGGCCTTGAATTCCTTCGCATAAAGCACAACCCTGTCCGTGTGCTGATATGCGTCGAAATTTATTACATCTACCACAGAATCAGTGAGAAGGGACCAGTCTATGTTAGCGCAACAGTGTACCCATGTGATACATTTCAGCCCATAAAAACTTCCGTCTATGGCTTCTATAATTTCATCCCGGCTCCCTGTTCCGCCGGCAGAAGTGAAATTAACCAGCGTAGTTTCAGGAAGGTCCGCTATTACCTCTACGCCTGGTATTTCTTCCTTTATCTTTTTCTCCAGCCATCTGGCCTTTATATTGAGACCTTTAATCATCACGTCCCTGAGGGTCTCATGATAGATTACAGGGTTCCCGTCCATCTGCTTTATCATGTCTCCCAGTATCAGGGGACCCGCAGTCTGGAACACTACCCACTTGAGTCCAGCAGGCCTGGCTTTTTTCAACTTATCAAACATGGCGTAAAAAAAAGGTGCTGTTTCAGGCGTGGTTGCGAAATAATCCAGGTCTTCCTGCTCATAGCGGTCATAAAATTCCAGGAGCTCTTCCTCTCTTTCCTCTGGCGGGGCCATCAGGAATCTCTTTTTTTCGTGATCGATTACCAGGCATGGTATGCCCTCAAGCAGCCACTTCGCGCTGCGGGTTGTAACAGGAAGGCAGGGCGCGACAGGAAAGTTATCTAGTACAGACTGAATCGCCTTCTCTGGGTCACGATAGGGCACATTTACCATTACGGTTGCTGTGAGATTCGGTTTTTCAAATTGTTTTTCGTCCATAATTTTCCTCTCAAAAAGAGCTTCGAAAAAGCAGGGTAATAAAACAAGAGAAAATCTGCTCAAGTTTCCAGTTAGCCAACATAGGACAAACAAATCAGTGTGTCAACGGCCCTTCAACATTTGAATTTTTTTGATTATGACATTAGATAGAGAAACCGCCATTTCCACATTAGGTTGACAGGACCTTATATGATCTCATATATTCGTAGCGGATCGGGAGTGATCGACTTTTTAACTTGGAATTTCCCGCTGCTTGCAGTGGGATGATTTCAGGAGATAACAGGAATCCTTTTTATTGGATCCGCTTTTTCAGATCCGACGTGATAGTTGCAGCTAACTGCTGCGAAAGTTCATTATTCTGAGACGTTATTTTTATAAACCGTGATCGATGGAGGTCAAGATGCGTCCGCTGGAAGGTATAAAGGTAATCGAGATGGCGGGCCTTGCGCCGTCTCCATATTGTGGAATGCTGCTTTCTGATTTCGGGGCTGATGTTGTGGTCGTGGATCGCCTGTCAAGAGACGGTGTAGCAAAAACCTTTGCCGAGATGCCCGGGAATCCTTTTGATCGTGGAAAACGGTCTATGAGGGTAGACTTGAAAACTGAACAGGGTGTGAAAATTATTTCGAAGATGATGCGGGAATTTGATGTGCTTATAGAACCTTTTAGGCCGGGGGTCATGGAATCATTGGGCCTTGGTCCTGACAGGGCGTTTGATTTGAACCCCGGACTGATCTATGCGCGTCTGACAGGTTGGGGCCAGAATGGTCCATTTGCCAGCATGGCGGGACACGATATCAATTATATTGCCCTTTCCGGTGCACTCTCACTATTCAGGAGAAAGAGCGAAAAACCTCTACCGCCCTGTAATCTGCTGGGAGATTTTGCCGGGGGAGGTATGTTATGCGCTATGGGTATCCTTTTGGCTCTATTTGAAAGAAACAGGTCCGGTAAAGGCCAGATAGTGGATGCTGCTATGGAAGATGGCGCGGCCAGCTTTTCTACTCTTTTTCATGGTCTCCTGGCTAACGGAATGATGACCCTGGACATCGGGACCAACGCATTAGATGGAGGCGCCCCCTTTTACCAGGCCTATGAGACAAGCGATAACAGATTTGTATCTGTAGGGGCGATAGAAAGCAAGTTTTATTCTGAACTGATAAAAGGACTTGGGCTCGACGCATCTTCAATCCCCGAACAGAACGATATGAATTCCTGGCCGGAGATGACCGAAAGGTTCACGGAGATTTTCAAGACAAAAACGAGGGATGAATGGGCTGCTATATTTTATGGAAAAGATGCGTGTGTAGCCCCGGTTTTGGATCTGGATGAGGTAGCCGACCACCCGCACAACCATGAGAGGGATCTGATTGTCAGAATTGACGGAGTGCCCCAGCCGGGAGCAGCACCCAGGCTCTCACGTACGCCCGGCAGAACAGAGAAAAGTGGGGCCCCCCGGGGAGCTGAGACACGAGATTTACTCGAAGAACTGGGTTATTCGATCCAGGAAATTGAAGGATTTTTCGAGAAAGGTTGTGTTCAGTAGGATTATTAATTTTTTCTTCTCCATAAAAAATCAGTACAGGGCGATTTATTTGTATTTTTTGTCAGTTCCCGAATTAAGACGAATACCTAAACCAGGACCGGAACCTTATTTTCCCCAGGAGGAAAGTCGGGCCAAGGGGTACTAATCATAAAGTGTATTAGTCAAGGACTTCCCGGACAGTCAGTTCCTCTCCGGAGTTGATG
>CAZVGY010000020.1:0-42287 GCA_964627015.1 uncultured Desulfobacteraceae bacterium | reverse complement strand
GACCTGGTCCAAAGGACCAGGGTTTCTATGCTGGACTAAAATAAACCAGGGGAAACCCCCTGTTCTAGTCAAGACCCTTGAAAATTAAAAATACACGTTCGGGATAATGCCCCGGTGCCCTGCATGCCACAGGGAGCGAGACATCCCGGACCGAGGGAAAACCGTGGCAGGAGAACTTAATGGTCTCCATAATAAGAGGAGGATTTAATGGCAGTCATTAACATGAAAGAGTTACTGGAAGCAGGTGTACATTTCGGGCATCAGACAAAACGCTGGAATCCTAAAATGAAGCCGTACATATTCGGCGCCCGCAATGGAATACATATTATAGACCTTCAGAAAACGGTCCGGCTGTTTAGAACGACCTATGACTTTATAGTAAAAACCGTGGCAGACGGGTATTCAGTGCTCTTTGTCGGCACGAAAAAACAGGCCCACGATTCTATAATAGAAGAAAGCGAACGATGTGGCATGTTTTATGTGGTCAACCGCTGGCTCGGAGGCACGCTGACCAATTTTCAGACCATCAGGAAGAGTATCGCACGACTCAAGGAACTGGAATCGATGAAAAGCGATGGATCAATAAATCGGTATGTAAAAAAAGAGATTTTAAAGATGGAGAAGGAGCGAGTCAAGCTGGAAAAAAACCTCGGTGGCATAAAAGACATGGATGAATTGCCAGGCGCCATATTTGTGGTAGACCCAAAAAAAGAAAAAATCGCGATAAGAGAAGCAAAAAATCTGGGAATTCCAGTGGTAGCTATAGCTGATTCCAACTGCGATCCTGATGAAATAGACTTTATTATTCCCGGAAACGATGACGCAATACGCGCAATTAGGTTGTTTTGTTCAAAAATCGCTGATGCTTGTATAGAAGGCCATAATCTCGCTGAGGAAAGGTTAAAAGCAGAGGCAGAAGAGCGCAAACAACATGAAAGTGCGGAATCTGAAGAAAACATTTCTTCTGAGGAAGAGGGGGAACAAGGTCCTGAAATAATAGTTCTTCCCAAAAAAGAAGAGGCTGGTACTCCGGAAGAGGCGGTGCCTCAGGACCTCGCTGAGGAGTAAATTCGATTGAACAAACTTAGGCGCTTACCTCTGTTTGCCGTCCTCTAACGTACAGGTATAGCCAACACTTTAAGATATGCGAAGGGAGATCCAAAGTGACAATTTCGACTGAACAGGTAAAGGAATTAAGAGAAAAAACCGGCGTAGGCATAATGGACTGTAAGGAGGCACTCAAGGAGTGTGGTGGCGACATTGACAAAGCAATAGACCACCTGAGAAAAAAAGGAATCGCAACGGCAAAAAAACGGGGGTCTCGCACGGCTTCAGAGGGACAGATACAGGCATACATCCACGCTGGAGGCAAGATAGGGGTGCTGGCCGAGGTAAACTGTGAAACTGACTTTACCGGCAAGACTGAAGATTTTACAAACTTTGTTAAAGATATCGCAATCCAGATCGCGGCCACAAATCCTATAGCCATTGACCGCGAAAGGGTGCCAGAAAAAATTCTGGAAAAAGAAAAAGAAATTTATGCCACCCAGGCAAAGGAATCAGGAAAACCTGAGAAAGTGATTGAAAAAATAGTAGAAGGAAAGCTCAAAAAATTCTTTTCAGAGTCCTGTCTTCTGGAGCAGCCTTTCGTGAAAAATCCCGATATTACGGTCCAAGATCTGATGAATGAAATGATTGCCAAGACCGGAGAAAACATAATTATTAGTCGATTCGTTAGATTTCAGCTGGGGGAGTCAAATGAATGAAACCGGTCCAGGTTTCAAAAGAATTATTCTTAAACTGAGCGGGGAAGCCCTGAGGGGAGATCAATCGTTCGGGATTACTCCTTCCGTACTTGAAAATGTGGCCGATGAAATTTTCGCCGTTCATAAATTAGGCGTTCAAATTGGAGTTGTGATCGGCGGTGGGAACATATTCCGGGGACTTCAATCGGGGGCATACGGTGTAGGAAGAGTTTCAGCGGATTATATGGGAATGCTTGCTACCATAATTAATGCGCTTGCCCTTGGAGAAGCACTGAAAAAAAAAGGGTGCCAGACGAGGATCATGACAGCGATCGATATGATCAAAATCGCAGAGCCATATATAAGAGGTAGAGCAGTAAACCACCTTTCTAAGAATCGTATTGTACTTTTCGGAGCTGGAACTGGAAATCCATTTTTCACAACCGATACCGCAGCAGCCCTGAGGGCTATGGAAGTTGAAGCTGAGGTCCTGTTGAAAGCCACTAAAGTAGATGGGGTTTATGACGCTGATCCTGAAAAAGAACCCTCAGCAAAACCATTTGCAAAATTGACATACTCGAGAGTACTTGAAAAAAATCTTCAGGTTATGGATCTTACCGCCGTATCCCTGGCTATGGCGAAGAATCTACCCATTATAGTTTTTAACCTCAAAAAAAGAGGTAACATATTGAAAGTTATAAATGGCGAAAAGGTGGGGACCCTAATAACAGGAGAATAGTGATGAAGGAAGAAATCCTTTCCGAGATGCAAGAAAAAATGACAAAAACTGAGGAAGCCCTGAAAAAGGAATTTACAAAAATAAGGACCGGGCGAGCCTCGACTGCGTTATTGGACGGGATAAAGGTCGATTGTTACGACACTCAAATGCCTCTTCAGCAGGTCTCCACAATTTCAGTACCTGAAAGTCGTCTGATAACCATTCAGCCCTGGGATCAATCCATAATCGGTAACATAGAAAAAAGCATACTTAAATCTGAACTGGGGCTGACCCCCATGAATGACGGTAAATTTATAAGAATATCCATCCCTCCCCTGACAGAGGAAAGGCGTAAGGAACTGGCAAAACTCGCAAAAAAAATGGCCGAGGATAGCAAAATCGCTATCCGCAATCTCAGGCGCGAAGCCAATGACATGTTCAAAGACCTGAAAAATGAAAAGGAAATTTCAGAAGACGATCTTTACAAGTCCCAGGATGAAGTGCAAAAAATCACGGATCAATTTACCAAGAGGATAGATGAAATCACCGCTCACAAGGAAAAGGAGATTATAGAATTCTGATCTTTCCCTCCAAAAATATACGTTGGTCCCAATCAGGACGGATCCTGTTGTGCCAGGACTATTACTCTCACCCCTAAACAGTAGTGCTTCGGCCTTGAATTAACCTGACAGGAGACGAATTAACCGCTCGATTTCAAAATCAACAGCTCTAAACAGCCAGGAATAAAATTGATCGATCTCTCCAACATACCCAAACATGTAGCCATCATAATGGATGGCAATGGCCGGTGGGCTAAAAAACGGGGCCTTACCCGGGTCTTAGGACATCAAAAAGGAGTCGATGCAGTAAGGGAAATCGTCAAGACCAGTCGTGAAATCGGAGTTCAATGGCTTACCCTTTACGCCTTTTCAGAAGAAAACTGGCAAAGACCGGCGCATGAAGTCCAGGCACTTATGAAGCTTCTGAAGCGCTTTCTCAAAAGTGAATTGAATGAGATGCAGGACAGAGGAATACGTCTCAACTGTATAGGGCGCCCGGCTAAACTGCCTGATGACACACGAAACCTGCTATTCGAAACCATAGAAAAAACCTCTGGCAATAAGGATATGGTGCTGACTCTAGCCCTGAGCTATGGTGGTAGGCAGGAAATTATCGACGCCGCAAGGAAAATAGCTATTGAAATTGAAAAAGGCGAAATCAAAGCAGACTCCCTGTCGGAGGAACTGGTGTCTGATTTCCTGTATACTGCAGATATGCCTGACCCTGATTTACTTATAAGAACAAGTGGCGAATATAGAATAAGCAATTTTCTTCTCTGGCAGATTGCATATACTGAAATCTATATAACTTTCACCCTTTGGCCCGACTTTGGTAAGGAAGAATACCTCGCCGCAATTAGCGATTTCCAAAAAAGAGAAAGAAGGTTCGGAACGGCCCAGGATTGATCAGGGAGTTGTTTGCAAAGAGGTAAAACGGAATGCATTTAAAGAGATGGCTCACAGGCATTATCGCCCTGCCAGTTCTTATTTTCATTATAGGTCCGGGCCCCAGATGGCTCTTTTACCTGTTCCTTTATTTAGTATCCATAGTCGGTATCTCGGAATTCAATAATATCACCTCGTCCGAGCAGCCTAAATTTGTCAAGTGCTCCATATTTGTGCTTGTATTTATTTTATTCCTTTCGATATTTATACGGCAGATCCTGCTGGCGTTCGCTGTTATTCTTTTCTGGGCCTACATACCAATGGCCCTCTTCATGCTGAAAGTTCGATCACCCGAAGCAAAGTGGACCTCCCTAATTGGATATTCTGTCCTGGGCCCTGTATACATAGCGCTTCCGCTTTCAATGCTGATACTGATAGACATTTTTCCAGGCGGGAAGATGTGGATTTTTTTCTTTTTGGCGGTTGCTTTTTCCAACGACACAGGAGCTTTCTATTTTGGCAAACTCTTCGGAAGACACAAGCTTTATCCTTCTATCAGCCCTAACAAAACATGGGAAGGGGCCCTGGGAGGACTTTTAAGCAGCTTGATAGTATCCCTGTTGTTTCTCAGGGCAACCGCCCTTCATGCGATCGAACCAGCGATAGTAATCCTCGTGGTTTGCCTGTCAATTGCTGGCCAGATAGGAGATCTGGCTGAGTCTATGTTAAAGAGAAATCATGGGACCAAGGATTCAGGCGGTATCCTTCCGGGCCACGGAGGAATTCTGGACAGGATAGATGGAATCCTGTTTTCAATCCCAGTTCTCTACCTGTACCTTTCTTTTTATTTGGTAAGCTATCGGGCTATCGGATAAATTACAGAGTCTGCGAGAAAAACTTTTTATCTTAAACACTTCGAAGCCATAGAAAAATGATCGAAGACAAACATTACCTAAGCAAGACTCTTGAATTTAATAATGCAACAGCACTTGAAAAAAATCTACAGGCGTTGATAATATTTTCGAATATTTATTTTTTTAACTTGGATATCTTTACAAAATCGATATTGCACCAGCAATTACTGATATGAAAAATATAGCTGTATTAGGTTCCACCGGTTCTATCGGAGTTAATGCGGTCAAGGTCATTCAGGCCAACCCTGAAAAATATAGGGCCGTTGCGCTTGCCGCCGGCAAAAACATTGAACGCCTGAAAAAACAGATAGAGGACCTTAACCCCTCAGCTGTCTCCCTTATTCTCGAGTCAATGGCGACGGAGCTGAAACAAAGGTTGATCGGAAATAAAGTTCCGGACATTTTCTTCGGAAACAGTGGATGCGAACAACTGGCTACTCTGGATAAAGTTGATACGGTTATTTCCGCAATTACCGGAGCTGCAGGGCTTGTACCCACATATAAGGCAATAAAAGCGGGCAAGCATGTCGCCCTGGCCAATAAGGAAACGATGGTGATGGCCGGCTCACTTGTGATGGCTGAAGCTAGGAAGCAGGGGGTTTCGGTGATCCCTGTTGACAGCGAACATAGTGCGATACTTCAATCTCTGCAAGGTCACCGAAGGGAAGACCTTAGGCGCGTTATTCTAACCGCGTCCGGCGGGCCCTTTAGAAACCTTGGCCAGGATGAAATGGCCAGGGTTACTCCAGCCCAGGCCCTGAAGCACCCCAATTGGAATATGGGCCCCAAAATCAGTATAGATTCCGCAACCATGATGAACAAGGGCCTCGAGGTAATCGAGGCTAAATGGTTTTTTGACCTGGATGTTGATCAGATAAGTATCCTAATACACCCACAAAGTATTGTACATTCTATGACGGAATATAGAGACGGTTCAGTTATTGCCCACATGGGAATCCCGGACATGATGATTCCTATCTCCTATGCGCTGTCATTTCCAAGACATATCGATAACCAGCTGCCACGGCTGGAGCTGGCTACTGTAGGCACTCTAAGCTTTGAGGAACCTGATTTAAAAAAGTTCAGATGCCTTTACCTGGCCCTCCAAGCTGCAAAAATTGGCGGAAGTATGGCAGCTGTATTGAATGGGGCAAACGAAATTGCGGTTGAAGCCTTTCTCGCTGGAAAAATTGGATTTTCAGAAATTCCGACACTCATCGAGGAGACAATGAACGCACACCATCCGTATCCTGTTGAAAACCTTGAGATGGTGATGGAGGCAGACAGGTGGGCGAGAGAGAAGGCCGGCAGGATGTTAGCCAGGCTTCAAATTTGATTTTACATATTGAAATATAATAAGACTCAAGCATTTTTACTGATGGACGGGTACAAAACCCCTGGATTCCCATATAACTGGAGAGGGTCTCTCCGTTTTTAACAAGGACTTTTAATATGAATTTCATTTATGACTTAATTTTAAATGCAACTAATATCCTAGTTTACTATCTGCTCCCATTTGTGGCAGTTCTGGGAATTATGATTTTTTTTCATGAGCTGGGCCATTTTCTTATGGCTAAAAATTTCCGTGTAAAGGTACTCAAATTCGCCCTTGGATTTGGCCCGAAAATGGTGGGGAAGACCGTGGGCGAAACTGAATATTCAATCCGCTACTTTCCTTTAGGGGGCTTCGTAAAAATGCTGGGTGAAGACCCGGAAGATCAGGAATTAGAGAATCTGTCCCCAGAGGAGGCTGAGAGGTCCTTTGAAAACCAGCATGTATTGAAACGAATAGCTATTGTGGCGGCTGGACCACTTGCAAACATCTTGCTCGCGCTGGCACTTTTCTGGGGGCTCTTTTTCATTTCCGGAAAGCAAATCCTAATACCCGAGATCGGGCAGGTGAGGCCTGGCTCCCCGGCTGAAAAAGCAGGGCTTCTCAAGGGTGATCTCATCGTCTCTGCGCAGGGGAAAGAAATCACGGACTGGACGGACATAAAAAAATTGGTTGAGGACAAGGCCGGGCAACCTCTGGTAATCGCTGTTCAAAGAGGTGGCGGAATCCGGGAATTTACTGTCACCCCTGAGATGGAGGTCTCTAAAAATGAATTCGGAGAAGAGGTCAGGTCACCACTTATTGGAATTGTATCATCTGGAAAATTGAAAAAGCTTGAATTGAGTCTCTGGCAGGCGACAAAACAGGGTTTTAAGGAGACATGGAAGTGGGTAGAATTAACCTGTCTGGTCCTGGTTAAACTTTTTCAGGGAACAGTACCCTTTAAAAGCATTGGAGGACCAATTTTAATCGGTCAGATGACCGGGCAGTTGGCGCAAGACAGCTTCACAAACCTTATTCCGTTCATGGCGATCATAAGTGTTAACCTGGGCATAATAAACCTCTTTCCAATTCCTATTCTTGACGGGGGAATCATTATATTTCTTCTTCTGGAACTCATAATCGGTAAACCTCTCAGCGTCAAAAAACGTGAAATAGCGATGAAGATAGGACTGGGCCTGATAATACTCTTAATGGTTGCAGTCACTTATAATGATTTAGCAAGAGTCTTCGAGTAGATCTTCGGATAATGGCCTGAATGATATTAGCTATAAATACATCCACACTTCAATTCGGCGTTGCGCTGCTTGAGGATAACGGGACAGTACTGGCCGAGTATTTCCTATTCGATGGAAAAGGGAATTTCGGAAATCTCATGCCATCTCTCCAATTTCTCATTAATTCTTCAAAATCGGACATCAATAATTTAGAGGCCGTAGCTGTAACTGTAGGGCCCGGGAGTTTTACCGGTCTCAGGGTCGGTCTGGCGGCTACAAAAGGTCTTTGCCACGCATTTGAAATCCCTGCCATTGGAATAGACAGCCTCGAAGCGATGGCGGATCTAATCCCTTATTCAGACATCCCTATAGTTCCTATTCTCGACTCCAGAAAAAATGAATTTTTTACTGCCCGGTTCATGCGCGGCAGGGACCATGCTTTAATCAGGGATAGAGAAGACATCTGGCTGAGGCTGGAGGACCTCCCGGCTCATTTTAAAGAACCGGTTTTGTTCATTGGAAATGATTTCGCCTGCCAGTACCCTATACTCAAAAAGATGCTCGGCCCCCTGGCTCACTTTGCTCCCACACATCTCTGGAATCTTAGGGCGTCTGGTTTGGCCGGAATTGGCATTAAGCGATTCCGGGCTAAAACCTTTGATGACCCTCTTACACTCAATCCAATTTATCTCCGTACCCCTGATATTCGACAAAATCCCTTCTTTTCAAAACATGGTTCGAGATAGCCAGGTATTTCACACCCCTATTTCTAAGACATTTTAGCACCTGAACCAGAGCATTAGCTGAGACAAGTATGTTGACAAAAATGCAATGGAAGTTATATTGATTCTTACATATAAAAAAAATGAGGCTTAGAGCGAAAATTATTTACGCTCACAAGGAAATTAGAAAGGAAGCCGTAATTGTATTTATCACGCATTAACAACAAATTGCCGTTGGCGAGAGAGGGTATTCCCTTTGTGCTGTTGGCCTTTGGAGTGACTTTTATCCTTATGTGGCTCGGACTTGTTATCCCCTTCATCCTATCTGGCCTGTTAAGTCTTTTTATCGTCTTCTTTTTTCGTGATCCTGAGCGTAAGACATTCCAACATGATCAAAATACGGTGCTAACACCTGCTGACGGTCGAGTGTTGAGCGTAGAGGAATTTAATAACCGAGAAAACCCGCTGGGCGAACCAGCAATTAAAATCAGCATATTTATGTCTATTTTCAACGTTCATGTAAACAGGATTCCAATCGGGGGCACTATAAATAAAATTATCTATAACCCTGGCAAATTTTTTTCCGCTAACCTTGAAAAAGCCTCCGAACAAAATGAAAATAATAGAGTCCGCATTGATACAGGCGAATCACGATCTGTTTTGGTCATACAAATCGCCGGTCTTATAGCAAGGCGTATTGCCTGCTGGGTCAGCGAAAGAGATAAAGTAAACACCGGCCAGAGATTTGGCCTGATACGGTTTGGCTCCAGACTGGAAGTGTATCTTCCAGTTGACAGCCGGATCATTGTACAGCCGAATCAGAAGGTAAAAGCCGGTCTAACAATTATAGGATATCTGCCATGAGCTCAAAACGAAAAAATCGTGCAGAAAAAACAGGTAAAAAGGGTATTTACGTGCTACCTAACCTATTCACCTCGGCCAGCCTGTTTAGCGGTTTCTACTCCATCATCGCCTCGATACAGGGGAGATACGAAACAGCGGCAATAGCCATTCTTGTTTCATGCCTCTTTGATGGTCTTGACGGAAAAGTAGCACGATTTACACACGCTACCAGCGAGTTCGGCAGTGAATATGACTCGCTTTCTGATCTGGTAGCGTTTGGAGTAGCTCCAGGCATCCTGGCCTATCAATGGGCACTTGAACCTTTCGGAAGACTCGGGTGGCTAGCCTGTTTCATGTTCGTGATATGCGGCGCATTGAGACTCGCCCGGTTCAATGTGCAAAAATACACTCAAGATGCCAATTACTTCAAAGGTTTGCCCATTCCAGCCGCAGCAGGTTTTATCGCTTCACTGGTTCTTTTTATAATGACTCTGGGTGGACTGGAAGGTTATAGACATGCACTGATTATAGCTCTGATATACATTCTAGCTTTCCTCATGGTTAGCACACTTTATTACCCGAGTTTTAAAGAGCTCGAGCTGAAAAAAAAGAAGCCGTTCAATGTCTTGGTTGCGATAATCCTTGTATTAATGGTAATTGCGTATCAACCAAAGATAATGCTCTTTTTAATCCTGACGGCTTATATAGTATCGGGGCCGGTTGTCAGTATTTACCGCCTCAGAAAAAGCCAGCGCGCTCCCGAGCCCCTCCTGGATGAGGTCTTCCCTGTGGAAAACAATAAAGAATAATGGCTCCGGTCTATTGGGAACACGCATATGAGAATCACCGGTGGTCAAGCTAGAGGCCGGCTCCTGGCTACTCCCAAGACATCTAACATCAGACCAACATCCGATCGAGTAAGAGAAGCTATCTTCAACATTCTCGGTCAAGACATGTCCGGGCTGACAGTACTGGATCTTTTCTCGGGAACAGGGAGCCTGGGTCTTGAAGCCTTAAGCAGAGGCGCATTACAAGCGTATTTCATAGACAGGTCTCAAGAGTCACTTGATCTTGTAAAAAAAAATCTATCCTTATGCGGATACCCTTCCCAGGGCAAGTTTTTTAAAAAAGACCTGAGGGACGGAGTCCCTGGACTACTAAATCTACTGGATAAGGCATTTGACCTAGTCTTTATGGATCCGCCTTACCGAAAGAATCTCATTCCCTTTTTACTGAGTGACCTTTCGGACAAACAGCTACTGGAATCAAACGCGTATGTTGTAATTGAATCTTCAAAAAGTGAAAGGCTGCCTTCCTCTCCGGGAAACCTCCAAATCATAGACATACGACGATATGGAGACACAAAAATCAGTTTTTATACTAGCAAGGAAAAAAAATGAGCCAGAAAACGGCCATCTATCCGGGAACCTTTGATCCCATTACCAACGGGCATCTGAGCATCGTTAATAGGGCATTAAAAATATTCGACAAAATAATTATCGCCATTCTCAACAATCCCCAAAAGCTGCCACTCTTCTCCCTGGATGAAAGGATTCACATGATAATGGAAGCCTTAAACCATCCCAATAACGTCGAGGTGGACACTTTCGATGGTCTGTTGGTTGATTATGCTGTTAGCAGGAATACAAATGTAATTCTGAGAGGCCTCAGGGCAATGTCAGACTTTGAGTATGAATTCCAGATGAACCTCATGAACCGGAAGCTCAATCGGGATGTGCAATCTATTTTTTTGATGACGGATTACAAGTGGTTTTATACCAGTTCCACCATCATCAAAGAAGCGGCAAGCCTTGGTGGTGATGTAAGCGGCCTTGTTCCGCTAGTAGTGACAAAAAAATTGAAGGAAAAATTTAGACAGCCAAAAAATACTTGACAGCTTTTCCGGCATAAGACATATTCTTTACTGGAAAAATTGGAAGACAGCAGGCCAATTTCGCAAAAGTAAAAGAGGGGGGATCAAAGGTGGCCTTGACCAAAGAAAAGATCATCAACAACATCTATCATCAGGTCGGACTCAGTAAGAGCCATTCCAGAGCTGTCGTTGAAAGGCTTCTAGAAATAATCAAAGAGAGGCTCGAAACGGGAGAAGATATCCTGATCAGTGGTTTTGGGAAATTCGTGGTGAAGAAAAAATCGGCACGAAGAGGAAGAAACCCTCAGACTACTGAAGACCTGCAATTGCGTGAGAGAAAAGTGGTAGTTTTCAAGACTTCCGGTGTCCTTCGAAACAAGCTGAACAGCTGAGCATATGAGAAGACAGACAATTTAGAGCCTTACAATAAAAGCCCCTTCAAAACCCATCGATTCTAACCTCTTTTCGTTTTCACCGGCCTTGATAAGGGTCTTGGCTTTTGAGACGCGCACCCTGTAAATGGTGCCCTCGTCCTCATCCTCATATGACTGAATATCCACATATTCAAACAGGACTTTCAAGCGATCAGCTAGTGTAAGCGCGTTTTTTCTGTCTTTGAATGCGCCTACCTGAATAGTGAACTCGCCCTGGTTTAAATCCCTGATTTCAACAACTGGCTTCAATCCCACCGGCGATTCTAACTTGGCAACCTGGCGACCGAGGGCGATGATCTTCACATTTGCAACGCCGGGCCCGACCAGACCTATTTCTCTAGCTGCAGCATATGAAAGATCGATTATTCTACCCTTAACAAAAGGCCCACGGTCGTTCACCCTTACAATGGTCTCCGTTTTGTCTGAAAGTTTTATCACTTTTACATATGTTCCGAGTGGAAGGGTCTTATGAGCCGCACTCTTCTTGTACATGTCAAATACTTCGCCGTTAGCGGTGAAGCGCCCGTGAAATTTTTTTCCGTACCATGAAGCTATTCCGGTTTGCACAAAGCCTTCAGCATCCGGAATAGGGTAATATCTCTCTCCGTTGACTATATATGGTCTAAGGGTCGGATCCTTGCTTTTTTCAGGAAGAACAATCAGCCTCTTAGAGGGAGTCTTACCTATACCGACATAATGTCTCTCTCTCGCGCAGGCGATAAAACATATCTGGATAGCCAAGCCTAAAATTAGCAGTCTTCTCATATCTCGAAAAAATTAGAATTAATATGCTATAATTTCCTTCAAATATTAACAAATAAAATATATTAATCAACTCTATTCTACTGGAGGGTCCAAGCTAAACCAGAGTTTTCTAATTCTTCTTCGACTGAACAGCAATTTATCTTTTCGATTTGTCTTGACATCAAAAAACTTTTCTCATAATTTTGTAACTACTTTATAACTATAATATAGTTACACTCACCCGTAATAATACGTCTTGCGGATATCAAAGCCGCTCTTTCCTTTAAGGGATCCAATTTATGAGGCTCAAGAACAAAATAGCTGTCGTAACGGGCAGCAGTCGTGGGGTCGGTAAGGCGGTAGCGCTGGGATTTGCAAAGGAAGGCGCGAAAGTGGTTATCAACTATTCTTCAAATGTAAAAGCCGCCGAAGAAGTGGTTCAATCAATTAAATCCATGAAAAGTGATGCCGTTGCTGTCAAGGCTGACGTAGCGCGAAAATCGGAAGTAAAACGCCTGATATCCTCTACAATTGAAGCATTCGGTAAACTCGACATCCTCGTCAACAATGCAGGGTTTACCCGCCCAGCCATGATGATAAAAATGACGGAAGAAGAATGGGACCAGGTGGTTGATCTCCATTTAAAGGGGGCGTTTCTTTGCTCTCAAGCGGCTGCAGCTTTGATGAAGGAACAGAACAGTGGGAAGATAGTGAACGTGACATCGGTCGCCGGATTGAGTGGCACAGTAGGACAAATAAATTATAGTGCCGCAAAAGGCGGAATAATCAGTATGACTAAATCAATGGCCCGGGAACTGGCACGTTACAACATATGTGCCAATGTGATATCTCTGGGAATCGTCGCCACTGACATGACCGAAAAAATAAGGAGTGACCCGAAATTACGAGAAATCTATATGAACCGAATTCTCCTTAAGAGGTTTGCTGAACCAGAGGATATCGCGCCAGCTTTTGTATTTCTGGCATCAGATGAAAGCAATTATATCACTGGCCAGCTCCTGTGCGTGGATGGGGGTTATGGAATGATCTGATTACAAACAAGGACCATGCGAGCCCCATAACTCATAATCCTACAATTATAAGGAGGACAAAATGGCTGTGGCACCTGAAACAATTTTAACCTGGCAGATGGTTAGTCCCACCTCGAGGGATAAAAACACCGGAGAAATCATACCCGGTAAAATAGAAAAAAAGGAAATACCGGTACCCGCACTAGGCCCTGGAGACGTGCTTGTTGAGGTGGCCGGATGCGGCGTATGCCACACTGACCTAGGGTATTTTTTCGACGGAGTCCCGACAGTTTCACCTCCCCCTCTTACATTGGGGCACGAAATTTCGGGCAGAGTGGTGGCGGGAGATGAAAAATGGATTGGAAAGGAGGTTATTATACCAGCGGTAATGCCCTGCCGCAAATGTATACTATGCAAAACCCGTCGGGGCAACAGGTGTCTTGACCAGAAAATGCCGGGGAACAGTTTGGGTATATACGGTGGTTTTTCATCTCATATTCCAGTACCCAGTATTGACTTGTGTGAAGTCAAAGATAGAGGCGCCCTGCCGTTGTCTCATCTAGCCGTGGTTGCAGATGCTGCGACGACCCCATATCAGGCCGCAAAAAGAGCCGAACTGCAGCCAGGAGACAATGTCGTGGTAATTGGAATTGGGGGAGGAGTTGGCCAGTATATGGGCCAGATTGCCAAAGCCCTAAGCGCAAGCAACGTCATTGGAATCGAGCGCGACTCGGAAAAACTCCGGAGATCTCTGGACTATGGAGCTGACTTCACTATCAACTCCAATGATAAAGATGCTGCGACCGTGACCAAGGAATTCAGAACAATTTGTAAGGATAATGATCTACCGACTTTCGGATGGAAGATTTTCGAAGTAACCGGGACCAAACCTGGACAGGAGATAGCCCTTTCACTGCTGTCCTTTACTTGTAAGTTGATCGTTGTCGGATTTGGGCTTGCAAAAATCGAGTATTCCATTAGCAGGCTTATGGCATTTGATGCTGAAATAATAGGCACCTGGGGATGTTTGCCCGAGTATTATCCTGCTGTACTTAAAATGGTTTTAACAAAAAGAATTAATCTGGAGGCTTTTGTTCAGACACGCCCTATGAGTACCATAAGGGAGACTTTTGATGAAGCCCATAATTTTCCGCCTGCAAGGCGGATAGTACTTATACCAGATTTTTAAAACTCAAGGTTTTCAGGGCGAATTCAAAAGACAGGTATAAATCAAATTAACCAGACGAGGAAAAAATTATGGTCTTGGAATGGATGCCCAGAGATAACGAAAAAAAGGATCATTTGTTACATACCGATGTGCACTGGGGTAATGAGCCTCCTTGTGTAGTTTACGAAAAGCGTCCTCTTAGAGATCCAGGCGGGGACAAAGTGGAGGGGCTCTTTGTATCCTGGATACGCCTGAACAATCCTAATCAATACAACTCCTATACGACTGAAATGGTCAAGGGAGTAATTGCCGCATTTGAAAATGCGTCTCTTGACAGGAGCATTGTAGCGGTAGTGTTTACGGGTACCGGTCCCTATGCCTTTTGTACAGGAGGAAACACTAAGGAATACAGTGAGTTTTACAGCCTCAGACCCGATGAATACGGGCAATACATGGATCTTTTCAACCATATGGTGGATGCCATACTTGCTTGCAAAAAACCCGTAATTTGCAGGGTCAATGGGATGCGTGTCGCGGGCGGACAGGAAATCGGAATGGCTTGTGATATTGCAGTATCAAGTGATCTGGCTGTTTTTGGTCAGGCCGGTCCTAGACATGGCTCAGCCCCTGATGGTGGATCATCAGACTTTCTTCCCTGGTTTTTGAGTATTGAAGACGCAATGTGGAATTGTGTCTCATGCGAAATGTGGTCTGCCTATAAAATGAAGGCAAAAAATCTCATAAGCAAGTGTGTGCCGGTATTAAAAATAGATGGCAAATGGATGAGAAATCCTACCATCATTACGGACAGGTACATAGAAGACGGTGAAATAGTATATGGCGAATTCAAAAAAGGAGACGCCCTGACAGAGGGCCGTGCTATCCTAAAAGAAAACCAAGCGAATGCCGACTTTGAACTCCTGGATAAAGAGGTAGAGAAAATTTTATGGACATTTGCAAATCTATTTCCCGGCTGCCTAATCAAATCTATTGACAGCGTGAGAGCCAAGAAAAAATTTTTCTGGGATCAAACCAAAAACTATAACAGGCACTGGCTAGCTGCCAATATGGGAGGAGAGGCATTTCTCGGCTTCGGAGCTTTCAACACCAAAAAGATAACCGGGAAGGACACAGTTGATTTTATCAAGTTTCGCCAGAATATCGCCGACAGTAGAGCATGGGATATGGACATGTTTGCTGAAGTGCTAGACGAACCTCAAAAATAATTATTCTATCCAGGTCAAGATGCAAACTATACCTGCGGAGGAATTCATCAGAAGACCCTGCAACGTTTTCAAGTATGGTTCCTCTTTTTTTTCTGAAGCTTCTAGAGTCGTGACCGGTAAAGAAAGACAAACCCTTGGTTTAGAAAAAAGTTCAAACGCCCATATGACCGCAGAATAGTTAACTGCTCACTTTAAATGCCGAAAAAGTTAATTTGCTTAAAAGGAGTGCAAGCTCATGACCTATAAGAGTATTAAAGCCGCAATTGCGGATGGCCTGGGTACCATAACCCTGGACAGGCCACCAGTGAACATCTTGAATATAGCTATGATGCAAGAAATAAACGATGTGCTCGAAAAGTGGCAGAAAAAAGAAGATCTAAAATTGATACTATTTAACGCCACAGGAAAATGTTTTTCCGCTGGGGTGGATGTGGCGGAACATACAGGAGATCTTGCTCCTAAAATGATTCAGGTATTCCATGGAATGTTCCGGTTGCTGGATAAACTGGAAATCCCTACTCTGGCTTCTGTTTTTGGTTCATGCCTGGGCGGCGGATGCGAGTTAGCGATATTCTGTGATCTAGTCATAGCCTCGGAGGACTCTAAATTCGGCCAGCCAGAAATCCGCGTAGGAGTATTTCCTCCCATTGCAGCTTTTATTATGCCTCGGATTATCGGTCGCAAAGCCGCTATGGAGTTAATACTCTCCGGCAGGACGATTTCCTCAGCAGAAGCATTTCAAATAGGAATGATCAATAAGGTTGTAAAAAAAGAAGAACTAGAATCAGCCACCGAAGAATTCGTAAAACCCTATCTGGATCTGAGCGGAGAAGTGTTGAGAAAGTCCAAGAAAGCATTGGTCAAAGGCCTTACGGACGACCTGGAACCCTCGTTAAAAATAATAGAAGATATTTATTTAAATGAACTGATGAATACGGCAGACGCCCAAGAGGGTCTAAACGCCTTCCTGGAAAAAAGAGCACCAAAATGGAAAAATAAGTAGTTTTGACTCTCACTAAAATATACTAGTAGGTTCCTTATCTCGTGGAGAGGTATACTATTTCAGACATTATCACTGATATATTGAATAATCGCCTGGGTTGTCGTTCCAGGCCCAAAAATTTCTGAGATACCTGCCTCTTTTAAGGCGGGAATGTCCTCTTCAGGAATTATTCCACCCCCTATCACCAGTACGTCGTCAACACCCTTTTCTCTCAACAGTTCCATTACCTTTGGAAAGAGATAGTCATGAGCCCCGGACAGGATGCTCATGGCAATCACATCCACATCCTCTTGAAGCGCAGCTTCGACGATCTGGGAAGGGGTCTGTCTTAAGCCCGTGTAAATTACTTCCATACCTGCATCTTTAAGAGCACTGGCTACCACCTTAATACCTCTGTCGTGACCGTCAAGCCCCGGTTTTGCGGCCAACACCCTTATTTTCGTCCTGCCCTTTCTCATTCCGTTTCTCCTCCTGGCTGGATAACCTCACCTTATGGATCACCCCCCTATGGTACTGACTTGCTGATGCTCCCCAAATATCTCTCTCAAGACATTGCATATCTCGCCCAGGGTGGCATATGCCTTTACAGCCTCGAGAATGAGAGGCATCAAATTTTCCTCTCCTTCAGCTCCATTTTTCAAATCATTCAAGACATCTCTAACCCTGTTATTATCTCTCTCTGACTTGAGCTTTTTCAGCCTTTCGACCTGGACCACCCGAACCTGCGGATCTACTCTCATTAAATTTTCCAGTCTGTCTTCCTGCAACTGAAAGCGGTTAACACCGACTACGATACGCTCTCCCTGTTCGATCTCCCTCTGATATTTGTAAGCGCTGTCCTGGATCTCCCTCTGAACAAATCCCTTTTCGATGGCATCAACCGCCCCGCCCATTTCATCGATTTTTCTGATATATTCACTTGCCTTCTCATAAATCTGTCTGGTAAGTGTTTCGACATAATATGATCCTCCAAGGGGGTCCACAGTATCGGCCACTCCGGTTTCGTAAGCAATCAACTGTTGCGAACGAAGGGCGATCCTAACCGCCTCTTCTGACGGGAGACACAGGGCTTCGTCCATTGAATTTGTATGCAAGGACTGGGTACCCCCAAGTACAGCAGCCAATGCCTGGAACGCCACCCTTACAATGTTGTTTTTTGGCTGCTGGGCAGTAAGCGTGCATCCGGCAGTCTGGGTATGAAAACGAACCATCATAGATCTGGGATCCTTGGCCTTGAACCTGTCACGCATTATTTCAGCCCACAGTCTCCTTGCAGCCCTATATTTTGCGATCTCTTCAAAAAAATCCAGGTGGGCATTAAAAAAGAAAGACAGCCTGGGACCGAAAGCATCCACATCCAACCCCGCTTCCAGAGCTGCATTTACATAAGCAATTCCGTTTGCAAGAGTAAAAGCAACCTCCTGAACTGCAGTGGAACCGGCTTCCCGAATATGATAACCGCTGATGCTAATCGTGTTCCACATGGGGACCTGTTCCGCACAATAGGCAAATATGTCGGTGATAATTCGCATGGAAGGTTTGGGCGGAAAAATATAGGTACCTCTGGAAGAATATTCCTTGAGGATATCGTTCTGAATGGTCCCGCGTAGCTTTTCGGCAGGCACACCTTGCTGCTGCGCTACAGCGATATACATTGCCAGGAGAACTGCAGCCGGAGAGTTAATCGTCATTGAAGTGCTTACCTTATCAAGGGGAATACCATCGAAGAGAATTTCCATATCCCTTAGAGAATCGATGGCTACGCCTACTTTACCCACTTCCCCCATTGCCATTTCGTCATCAGAATCATATCCTATCTGTGTAGGGAGATCAAAGGCCACGGACAAGCCTGTCTGACCCTGATCCAGAAGAAACCTGTAACGCCTGTTGGACTCTTCAGCCGATGCAAAGCCCGCGTACTGTCTCATGGTCCAATACCGTCCCCTGTACATCGTAGGTTGGACCCCTCTGGTAAATGGATATTCTCCCGGAAAGCCTATCTCTGACAAATAGTCCGCATCTGTCTGATCAAGAGGGGTGTAAAGTCTCTTAAGAGGGATCCCCGAAGTATTAACAAACTGCTCCTTTCTTTCCTGCTTAGTGGACGCTTTTTGCTCAATCCTGTCCGACCACTCCCTGACTTTTTCCTTCACTGAATCAAGATCTTTTTCCAGTGCCATATTAATCCCTCCATAATAGGATTTCCTTAGACAGGATCCCTCGAAAAACCTGGCAGACAATGAAGGCCATGGAAATGAATTATTGGCCCCACTCTATAGAACAGGGTTCTCAGGATCCAGATTCGAAAGATGTCAGCCTCTAAACTGGAACAGTCGTTTTATCGCAGTCCAGCCCATCTTTCTACGGAGAATGCCAAGCTGATCCTGAAGAGGCAGTTCTTTGGGACAGACATCTTCACAGGCCAGGAGACCCATGCACCCGAAAATCCCTTCGTCCGTACCTATGATGTCAAAATAATCATTATTTTTGCGTTTATCCCTTGGATCCAGCATAAACCTTGCGATTCTGTTCGCCGCAGCTGCCCCCATAAAATCCTCCCGCAAATTGGCGGTACCACAGGAGGCCACACAACACCCGCACTCCACACAACGCTCTAGCTCATAGATCTCTTCTGCAAGGGAGTTAGCCATTTTTTCCTCAGGAGCATTCGCCTCAAATTCATCGTTTGTGTGAATCCAGGAACCTACTTTTTCGTTCATCACCCGGAACCAGGTGCCGGTATCCACTGACAGATCTCCGATAAGCTTAAAAACAGGAAGGGGCATAAGGGTAATCTCAGAAGGGAGATCTCTTGTCAGGGTTTTACAGGCCAGGCCTGGTCTTCCATTTATTACCATGGCGCACGAGCCGCATATCCCAGCCCGACAACAAAAGTCAAACTGGAGAGAGGGATCCTGTTCCTCCCTTATCCGGGTCAAGGCTATATACAGGGTCATACTGTCCGTCTCTTCCAGATTAAATCTGTCGGTGTGAGGGACCGAATTACTATCCTGAGGATTATAACGGAAAATATTGAACTCGAGATTCCTGCCCATTCTAGTCTCCCATGATACTTTCAGGTTTATGCGTTGTGATTTCTCCCTCTTTGCCGATAATCTTGGAGGCTCCATAACCCCTTTCACCTGGAGGAAGCTCCATTGACCTGGATACTGGCTCGTATTCCAGATCTGGCAACAAACTTCCCTCTTTCCACGTCGCCAGGGTTCGTTTCAGCCAATCACGATCATTTCTGGCCTCATAGTCTTCCCTAGCGTGGCACCCCCTGCTCTCAGTCCTCATAAGCGCCCCATATGCAACACACAAGGCCAGCCTAACCATACCCTTCATTTTAAGAGCCAGAGCTAGCTCAGGGTTCACGCCCAGACCATTTGAACGCAGACTAATCTTCGCAGCCCTATCATAAATTTCTTGCAATTTGTCAACAGCGGTCTGCAAATCCTTTCCATTTCTGAATATACCGACCCGTTCCATTAATTCATCCTGCATGGCATCACGGATTTCATAGACATTTTCATTCCCGTTCGCACCGGATACAAGCTCCTGCATCCTTATTGTTTCCCCGAGCAGAGCTTCTTTGATTACACGCGTATTAAAAGAAACTTCATAACCTTCTAGAAATTCCGCGATCTTCTTGCCCACTATTTTGCCGGCGACAACTGTCTCAGCCAGAGAATTTCCTCCCAGCCGGTTAAATCCGTGAAGGTCCCAGCAGGCGGCCTCTCCCGCGGCGAACAAGCCTTTGAGCCCATAAACTGCACCGAATTTATCAGTTCTGACTCCAGCCATTGTATAATGCTGCGCCGGTCTGACCGGAATAAGTTGTGTAATAGGGTCAACACCCAGAAAATTGTTGCAGATCTCGTTGACTTCTCTAAGCTTGGTCTTTATATGTTTTTCGCCTAGATGCCGAATATCCAGCCACAGGTGATCGCCATAATGACTCTTCACTCCAAAACCCCTCCGGATGTGATGTGTCATCCATCTTGACACGACGTCTCTGGAGGCCAATTCAGCTTTTTCTGGTTCGTATTCAGGCATAAATCTATTTTCATTAACATCCAGCAACGTGCCACCGTCGCCCCTGCAACCTTCAGTAACAAGGATATGGGTGGGAACTATTCCGGTAGGATGAAACTGGATCGCCTCCGGATTACCTATAGGAACCACCCCTGTGTTAAGGGCTAGAATAGCCCCTCCGCCCTCATTTATAACTGCATTGGTTGTCTCTCTGTATATCCTCCCATAGCCTCCTGTTGCTATCAGAGTAGCTTTGGCTAAATAAGTTCTTAACTCCCCTGTTTTCAGGCAGCGAACCACGGCCCCCATACAGGTAACGCCGTCATGGATTAGAGAGATAGCTTCCGTCCGGTCATGGACCTTGACGCCAAGCTCCACCACCTTATTATCCATAGTATAAAGCAATGTGTGACCTGTTCCATCGGAGGTATAGCAAGTGCGCCATTTTGCTGTGCCTCCAAAGGATCTCGCTGTAATCAACCCTTCCTTTTCAGTTGATTCTACCTTCTCATACTTTTTGCCTCCTTTAAAATAGGTGGACCTGCCAGGCTCAACCCGGTTCCATGGAATACCCCAAAAAGCCATTTCCCTTACCGCAGCTGGCGCCGTCTCTACAAACATGCGGACCACTTCCTGATCACATCCCCAGTCGGAGCCTTTCACAGTATCTTCAAAATGGACATCAGGGCAATCGCCTTCCCCCATACAGGAATTAGCCAGGGAAGCCTGCATCCCCCCCTGAGCGGCGGATGAATGAGATCGCCTTGGAGGTACGATACTAAGCAGAATGGTATCAAAACCCGCAGAGGCCGCTTCAATAGCCACGCGTTCCCCAGCCAGTCCGGCGCCTATACACAACAGATCTGTTACTATCGTTTCCAAATTACAGCCCTCCTTATATAGGCAAGGTCAGGAACCGGATAATTGTAATAAGCCCTATAAGGATAAAAATTCCGGTCAAGACATTTTCGAATCGCCTAAATCCCTTTCTCTCCTTACGCCGTATGAAACCCCATTTCACGCCTATTCGGTAAAAACCTATGCCTACGTGAAGTTCGACCATGGGAAGGAGAATAAGATAAAAAACCAGCCAGAACCCTCCCTGGATCCGAGCCGCACTCTTGGCCGCGGTAATCGGCAGGTCAGTAAGAACCGTCCACATGTGAATGGATCCCATAATGAGTATAACCATAGCAGTCAAGACTTGGATCATCCATAGCCATGTGTCTGTATGGTGAAGCATTCGGCTGTGCTTCCATATAACCGATTGCTGCTCGAACCTGAAGGGAACTTTTCTTGCAGCCAATAAAAAATGGAAAAGAAAAGTCGCCGCAATCAATGGCCCTCCAACCTGAGCCATATAAGTAGACTCAAAAAATACTGCCAGTGTATTCATGGCTCCAGCGCCAAAATTCACACTTGCCACCAGTACCATATGACTCCACATGAACAATACCAATCCAGCCCCCGTCAACATCTGAAGCCAATCCAGATAAGCGGAATATCTACTAGATCTACTAATATAAATAGTTGTATCAATACTCATGATCATTCCTCGACAGCTTGAATTTAATCTTTGTTCATAAATGAAAACTTGCTTAATGATATACGGAAGCCAATGTTTTACCTATTTCGGCCGGGCTTGCAGCTATTGCGACACCAGCCTCTCTGAGAACCTCCACCTTTTTTTCAGCCGTCCCCTGTCCACCGCTTATTATGGCCCCTGCATGTCCCATTCTTTTTCCTTTTGGTGCGGTCAATCCGCAAATAAAAGCAGCAACAGGCTTATTAAATTCCTGTTTAATATACTCAGCGGCTTCCTCTTCAGCAGTCCCACCGATTTCTCCAATTATGACAATGCCCTCAGTCTCGTCATCGGCATTAAACATCCTTAAGGCATCGATAAAAGAGGTACCATTTACAGGGTCCCCGCCAATGCCAATGCACGTGGATTGTCCAATACCTAATTCTGTGAGCTGCTTGACCGCTTCGTATGTAAGTGTCCCGGATCTGGATATAACGCCTACATGGCCCCGCATATGTATATAGCCCGGCATAATTCCTATCTTACATTCTCCAGGTGTAATAATACCCGGGCAGTTGGGCCCTATGAGTCTGCAACCCAGGGATATTAGATAGGGTTTGACCATAATCATGTCCAGCACAGGTATACCCTCAGTAATACATACAATGAGCCGAATACCCGCGGTTGCCGCTTCAAGTATTGCATCAGCCGCGAACGGCGGGGGGACGAAAATCATACTGGCATCAGCACCAGTTTTTTTTACGGCCTGTTCCACACTGTCAAACACCGGTAGATCTAGATGCAACAAACCCCCTTTACCCGGGGTTACCCCCCCAACAATCTTAGTGCCATAATCAATACAAGCCTTTGAATGAAAAGTACTGGCATCACCTGTGAAGCCCTGAACCACGACCCTTGTGTTGTTATCTATAAGGATACTCACTTCAATACCTCCCCGACAACCTTATCGGCAGCGTCTTCCATACCTGATGCAGAAACAGCACTTATCCCGGCCCGGTTCAAAATATCACGTCCCTCTTCCGCATTGGTTCCTTCTAGCCTAACTACCAGAGGAACACTTAGACCCACCTCCTCTATAGCATCCACAACACCCTGAGCAACAACGTCACATCTCAAGATTCCCCCGAAGATATTCACCAAAACTGCTTTAACGTTTTCGTCAGACAGGAGGATCTTAAAAGCGGCCTTCACTTTCTCAGCGGAAGCACCACCACCTACATCAAGAAAATTGGCCGGCTTTCCTCCATGAAGCTTTATTATATCCATAGTAGCCATGGCCAAGCCTGCTCCATTTACCATACAGCCTATATTACCGTCCAACTTGATATAACTAAGATCATATTTAGCAGCCTCATTTTCCTTTGGGTCTTCTTCGTCAAAATCACGAAGTCCATCGATATCTCTATGCCTAAAAAGACCGTTTTCGTCAAAACCCATCTTTGCATCCAGGGCGATAATTTCGTCGCTTTTAGTTACAGCCACAGGATTGATCTCAACCAAAGAGCAGTCTTTTTGAATAAAAACATTATAGATCCCTGACATGAAAGCTGAACTCTCTCTGAGTTGTTTTTTGTTGAGCCCCAGGTTAAAACCCAGATTTCTTGCCTGGTAAGGACGAAATCCAAGGGAGGGATCGATAAATACCTTTTTAATGGATTCGGGGTCCTCAGCCGCAATCTTTTCGATTTCCATTCCTCCCTGTGAGCTTGCTATCATAGCTATCATAGCGTTCTCTCGGTCAATTGTAATTCCCAGGTATATTTCTCTTGCTATTTCTACTGCTTCTTCTATCAATATCCTATTAACCTTCTTTCCCTGCCCCCCGGTCTGAGGAGTTATTAGCAGCATACCAAGGAGGTTCTCCGCATTTTTTCTGACCTCTTCCAGAGACTCGGCGATCTTAACTCCACCACCCTTTCCTCTACCGCCAGCGTGAATCTGGGCCTTCACAACCCACGGAGGCCCGCTCAATTCTTCAGCCGCCTTTACTGCCTCTTTCACGCTAAATGCCACACGTCCATTAGGAACCTTGACACCGAATTCCCTCAATATATCCTTAGCTTGGTACTCATGAATGTTCATTCAGACTCCTTCCAGTTTACCGGTCAGCAATATCCAGTTCACGAAAAACAAGCAAAGGCCCCAGATAAATAAGGGCCTCGTGATGCTCAAAAGTGCTTTATTTGCTGACTGCTTTCACAACTGGGCATTTAGGCCTGCATATAAACAGATCTCTTCACTTCATAGGGAGTCTTAGGCCTCAATGCTATAACAAAGATTCCCTTTATTTATTTATAGCCCCAGTCTTTGAACACCACGACTCTAAAATACACTTTACTACTTGAAACCGTTACAGACGCAAAATATTTGACTTTCACCAACTCGTGACCGAATCTATTCCCTTAAGGTTACCTCAACCAGGTCGGATTGAACAATCCTTTTCAATTCAAGTAGTCGCTCTTCCTGGATTTCCTCCAGATCCCCCAGCGGATATTTCCTTCCCAGTCCAGTATACTTGGAAACACTGAGACGATGATAGGGCAAGAGAGAGACCCTTTCTACTCCTGCTTTCTCAGCCAGCACAACGATATCCCTTAAAAGGGCGGCAGAATCGTTGAATCCGGGGATGAGAGGGACCCTGAACCAGGTCCGGGTTCTCTCAGCAACCTTCATAGCATTCTCGAGGATAATATGGTTATCAATCCCTGTCCAAGCCTTATGCCTCACAGTATCAAGGTGTTTTATATCGTAGAGCACTAAATCCACATATTCTATAACGGTCTGAATCTTATCCCAATCAGCACATCCCGTAGTATCCAACGCTACATGAAGGCCCTTTTCCTTACATATTCTGGAGGTCTCCGCCACAAAAGCCCACTGATTAAGGGGCTCCCCGCCTGAAAAGGTAACCCCACCTCCGGAATTGATATAAAACATCTCATCCTTTTCCACTTCGGCAAGTACTTCATCAGAGGACATCTTTTTCCCCACTAGCACTATCCCGCCATTGGGGCAAACTCCAGCACACTTCAGGCATTCATTACACATACCCCAGTCAATAACACTCTTGTTGTTTATAATCGTAATGGCCTCCTGAGGACAAACCTCCGCACACTTTCCACAGCCTACGCATCTCGAAGAATACGCAATAATCTGTGGATAATCTTCAATAGATTCCGGGTTAGAACACCATTTACATCTTAAAGGACAACCTTTCAAAAATACAGTGGTTCTTATACCAGGCCCATCATGAAGAGAAAATCTCTGTATGTTAAAGACAAGTCCCTGCATACCCTCTCTATATTAATTAGAAGGACTGCGCTGTCCTCGCAATTATATCATCCTGCAGGCCCTTTGGTATGTCTACAAAATAGGCGCTATAGCCCGCAACCCTTATAATAAGGTCGGGATGATTTTCTGGGTGCTCCTGAGCGTCAATAAGAATACCCCTATCAACAGTATTAAATTGGATGTGCCACCCTCCGAGATCAGCCCATGTCTTAAGGTAGGCAGCAAACTTTTCTTTATTACTGCCTTCAAGAAATTGAGGAAGAAATTTCTGATTGCCTGTCTGCGACACAGGGGGGTCCACCTTTCCCATCGACTTTATAACTGCGGTTGGCCCATTCTTATCTCTGCCTGCTCCGGGAGAAATAGTTCCGTCAGCGTAGGCCTCCATCCTCCCTTCCTTCTTGCCGTCTGGCAAGGCCCACGTAGCCGTTCCTGTAGCATAATAGCCTCCCGCTGTACTACCGTCCAGAGTCCATGGATCACCCCAGAGATTTTTAAATTTTCTGACTTCGTCCTGAGTCAAATGTACAACGTCGTGCATAATGCTATCTACAAAATCATCGTCATTCCCGAACTTAGGGGCGTTAAGAAGCATCCGCCGCATCTCTTCGTAGCCCTCGAAATTGGCCTTTAATGCAGCCAGGAGTTCTTCCATAGTTATAGCTTTATCTTCAAAAACTAATTTCTCCATTGCGGCCAGAGAATCAGCTACGTTGACAAAACCTGGCGCAATGATATGGAAATAGGCATATTCCGTCCATTGAGTACAGTCCTTGCCTTTTTCAATACAGCCGTCCAGGAGGAGTGAAGTAAAAGGCAAGTGGCCCTCGCGCCTGTATATCTCCTGAGCCAGATTATTAATCTTCACCACCTTGTCTACTGCAAAATTTACCTGTTTTAAATAAGCGGCCATCACATCGGAAAGGGAGCTGAAAGTCAAAGGATCCTGTGTACTGAATCCGATCTGTCTCCCGTTACGCAGAGGTCTTCCCTGATTCAGGGCAAGTTCGAGGCACTTTGCAACAGACAGAAAGCAGCCATTAACAATCCTGTTCTGGGTGTTTTTACCTGGAAGGGTCAACTGGACACATGCAGGAACTGTATAAGTTCTTGCTACCTCAAGTGGTACGCCCCTCTCAAGAAGTGCCGGCACTACGATTGAATCATTAAAAAAGTCAGGATAACCGATCCCGGTTCTAATAAGATCTATGGCCTTGAGTATGAGGCCGTGACTTATCTTGGGATGATACCTGAGGGCAATATTGGTCTGGCAGGTCCTCATGGCGATAGCGGCATCTATCATTATATGAGAAACCTCGTTGCTTACATCCTTTCCATATCTATCCACGCCACCAATGGTGAAAGTCTGATACAGGGTCGTGCCTGATCCGGTTGCGTGAAATGAACGGTTAGCCACCTGACCTGTTTCCTCAATCTTCACGTATAAGCATTCGATCAATTCCTGCGCATCTTCCCTCGTGATATTTCCGTCCCGGACGTCTTTTATGTAATAAGAGAAAAGGAGCTGATCTAATCTCACTCCTATACCATGGCGAGTGGTTTCAATAAGGTAACCAATTAAATACATCAACCAAAAACATTGCAATGCTTCAAAAAAATTACGTGCTGGATATTTAGGTATACGATCGCAGTTTTCAGCTATTGTAAGAAGTTCACGCGCCCTCTCCTCATCCTTGGTTTCAGCCGCTGTTTTTCTCGCCAACACAGCGAACCTGTGAGCAAAGTTTACTGCCCCTTCACTGGCAATGACTGCTGCTTCCAGGAAATGCACCTGATCCAGCCAGTCAGAGACATCAACGCCCTCCATTCCACCATCTCCACGCAACTTTGCAAGACGATCCTGAGCGGTTTTCTTTATCCCCTCCATCCCAAGCCGAAGGGCCTTTTCATAATTCAAGGCGGGAAAAGCCCTGTCAACTTGATATTCGTCCGCGCTTGCCACTCCATCATTATCCCTGTAAACAATCCAAGGCTTCAAGTCATCAGGCAGAACAGACTTTACCTTTGCGTCGATAGATCTGGTCTTCCAGTAATCAATGATACTGTCGAATTCCCTGTGCTGCTCCTCATTCAGGAGATCACTCCATTCATCTTTGACCCGTTGTTTCAGCCAGTCCGTCGCTAGTTCCGGCATAATGGGTAGACTGGCCTGGTCAGAAGCGAAATTGCCGACTATCAGTTCACCCTCTCGTATAAAAATGGACATATTATCAAGGATATGCTTTAAGGCCTTAGCCCTTCTTATCACTGCAGGCTCACCGTCTGTCTGTTTATAGGATTCGGTCAGAAGACGAGCCCTTTCAAGACATATTTTTACGCTCTTGCCTCCAAAGCCCCATCTCATTTCATGACGCTTTCCACTCTCCTTGAACGTCTGCAGATCTTTTCTGACAATTGTCTTCCTCAAATTCTCTGTCCGTAAGCTCATAGTCTCGCCTCCTTTTGGATACTCGGTTGCTCATACCTGCCCCGCGGCAGAGATATCTCCCTGGCTCCCTTTTGCCGCCACTACAACCAGGCAGGGTTTTGACATTTTCTTTAGGAATTTGCGGGAAGCCTGATACGAGAGGTAATGAGACTATTAATTTCAAAATTCAGTTCAACATTCTGGGCTATAACCCAAAATTACTAGAACCATATAAATCCCGAATTGCCCTAGAGATCTTTTCTCTTTCAACCCACAAATTCTATTAAAGAGCCTACCTTAAATTAATGCTAATTATTGCCTGAAAATAAATATATTTACTCCTCCTAAATGGAAATCCTCGCAGATTATCTTTTTCTGCGTGAATCCCCTAAATATGCCCGCCTATCACTTTAATCATCAGACCCTTATGATAGCCGCATCAGCCTGGGCCAGTCCACCGCATATACCTGCGGCACCAAAACCTCCGCCCCGTCTTCTTAACTCATACATCAATGTCATAAGTATTCTGGCCCCGCTAGCACCCACCGGATGACCGATAGCAATCGCATCTCCATTTACATTCGTAATACTCTTTATTTTCTCCCACTTTTCCACATCATTTTCAGCAAGTATTTTAGTGGAAACTAGCGGCATTGAGGCAAATGCCTCGTTGATCTCCACAAGGTCAATGTCCGATATAGACATTTCGACTTTTTTCAGTGCCTTTACGATGGCATGTCCTGGAGCCTCCGCCATGTATCTCGGCGCGCTAGCTATACTCTGAACAGTTAATATCGTGGCAAGTGGCTCCAGCCCCAGTTCCTCGGCCTTGGATCTCTTCATTAATAAAATTGCCGAGGCTCCCGCATCAAGACCGGGGGCGTTGCCGGCTGTTACAGTGGGGCTGCCATAAACCGGCTTCAGCTTACTAAGTCCCTCCATGGTGGTATGGGGCTTCGGAAAAGCGTCCTCCTCAAAAACGATCGGATCGCCTTTCCTCTGTGGCAAGATTACCTTCATCAGTTCGTCATCAAATTTACCCAGTTTTTTTGCCTCCTGGTACTTCTGCTGGCTCCCCAAGGCCCAAAGATCTTGAGCCTCTCTATCGATACCATGCTCAAGTGCAACCTCTCCGGCATCCTTTGCCAGTGCGTTATGATCAGTATAAAAAATAGGGTTGAGATGATCCTTGAATACCGGCAGCTGAAGTCTCGTGCCCCAGCGGTGCCCGTTCATAACCAGGGGAGTATTGCTCATATTCTCCGCTCCAACCGCCATCACGACCCCAGCATCGCCAACCAGTATGGTTCGAATACCAAGTTGTACCGCAGTCAGAGAAGAGCAACAAGCCCTGTCAATGGTCAGGGAGATCAAATCAGGTGGCATTCCAGCCTTTAATAAAGCCTGTCTCCCGTTTACATTACTCTCCAGAGCCGCTTCAGACTGTATACACATCCCGTAAAAAAGCTCATCAACGATATCTCCCGAAAGATTGACCCTTTTTAAAACTTCTTTGATCACCAGGGCACCGAGGTCCGTGCTGTGCATCTCTCTCAATACCCCGCCAAAAGGGCTGAAAGGTGTCCTCACCGCACTGACAATTACAATATCATCACTTTTATTCATCTACAATATCCTCCTGGGTACTTTACAAAAAGATCCCCTGAATTCATCACAAAGGAAATCAATATTATTATTACATTTGACCGAACATTCAGTCAAATTTTATTGCCTCGAATAACACTTTTCACTAATTTCACAATGCTTTTTTCCTTTATGTTTCTTCCTGGAATCAAAAGGGAGATGAAATCTCACCTAAGGATAAGCGCACCAGATCTGTAATCAGGATAGGAACCATTCCGGCCTCAGAGACAGAGCGGCCCAGGGTGGTATTACAGAAAGGACAGAGGAATACCATTCCTTCAGCCCCATTTTCTGTAGCATCTCTTATATTTTTCTCCTGAACCGGTCTGATTCTCTCCGGATAGATACGTTCAAACATAGAGCCGCAACAAAGGGCCGACTCCCTATCATACTCCCTTTTAACCCTTTCTGCGCCGATAAGCTCAAACAATTCATCCAGTACCGGTTCTATTTCATTTGAGTACCTGGAGGCGCATGGTCTCTGGTAAGCAATTTTTAGGTTTAAGGGGGTAATTTCTTCCGGATGCCCTGTTAAGTAATTTCTCATATACTCGACTATATGCGTAGCCTTAAAAGGGACTTCAATATTGTATGAAGGCATTTTAGAAATCATGGCATAGCAATCCGCATGCATGAACACAATTTCATCTGCTTCTACAGCCGCAAGATTGTCTATAAAGCGCCTGGCATTTCTCTCCAGGGGGCTATCCATACATATATGCACATACCCCAGAAAACAGAAATAATCTCCTCCGGCAACAACTGTCATACCCTCAAACATCTTACTGTTTAAAGTATCCGCAGGCATCATGCGCTCCAGAAAACACATTGATAGTGCCGGTCTTCCTTTGTCCCCTCTCACTATATTTGAAGGCATGGCCTCGGTAGAATCTACAAACTTGATCATCTTCTCGGGAATCGGAACTGAATGATGGGATTCCTGGAGCTGGTTTATAAGATCAAATGGATTAGCGCCTGTGGGGCAATATTCATTGCATGCGCAGCAAGTTATACATTCACTAAGTATTTTAGCCGGCTTTCCCTCCATCAGCAGCTTTATCTCTTCAACGGCACTATCCCTATCATAATCAGTGTACTGACACCTAACAAGACATTCACCGCAAAGATCGCACTTTTCGCTTTCCCACATAAAAAACCTCCCATTGCCACAACAGAACTAAAATCTGGGCCCCTTGATTAAAACAAACACTCAAAAAAATCTCCACTGTAAAAGGGGAGTAATCGTCATCCCAACCACCTCTTTTTCCTTCTGTAATGCTTCACATTTTTGTAGCTCTTTTTTCCGATCTCACTCAATCCCAGATAAAATTCCTTTATATCTTCATTCTGCTTCAGGGCTTCGCTCGTACCATCTAAAACAATACGACCGTTCTCGATAACATACCCATATGAAGAAATATTGAGGGCGGCCATGGCGTTTTGTTCGACCAGGAAAATTGAAATCTTTAGCTCGGAACAAATCTTTTGTATGACCTCCATAACACTTTTAACTACCAGCGGCGCCAATCCGAGCGAAGCCTCGTCAATTAAAAGAATCTTAGGTATCGCCATAAGCCCCTGACCGATGACGAGCATCTGCTGCTCTCCTCCCGACAAATACCCGGAAACTCTCTGGCGCAACGTCTTTAACAATGGAAAATAGTGATACACCATTTCCAGCTGCTTTTTTACAAGGGCTCTGTCCCGAATTACATATGCCCCTACCAGTAAATTTTCCTCAGCAGAAAGATGCTCATAAATTCTTCGATTCTCCATCACCTGAATCACTTTTTTGGCCGCCACCTCTTCAGGCGATTTTTTCGATATAGTCTCCCCGTCAAATTCGATATTCCCGTGGGTGATTTCTCCGAGTTCTGTAGAAAGCAAACCTGAGATCGCTTTCAATGTGGTACTTTTACCGGCGCCGTTAGCGCCAAGCAGGCATACAATCTGGCTGTCCGGCACCTGAAGCGAAACCCCCTTGAGAATCAGAAGAATTTTATTATAAACCACCTCGATATTATTGACTTTCAGCATTTATGATCCCCATTACTACAATGTGCCTTTAAGCTAACAAAATTATATCGTTGTCCTCTATGCCCATTGCTCTCAACCGCAAAATACAATAATAGCAGGCCCCGTGTCTAATCCAGGGTTTTTCTGCGACCTGGGAATTTTTTGTCGGCTCAGGTAGCGTTGCCTGTGATCAGTCACATTCCATGACCTTGGTGTTTAAAATGAAAGGCCATACACCCACCAAAGAAGGTAAGATGTATGTACCCTTCATTTATAGGTTGTTATCTGTACTCCTTCGGAGCCAGGTTGGGTAGAGCGACGTCTTTTGCAAAGGTTACCAGCTTTCCATCTCTTATCACAAATGCATCAACCTTACTCGGCCCGAATGTCTTTGTCTTGGAAAAAGTCAGAGCGCAGCTGGCCGCTATGGGCTCAAAGTCTTTTATTTCATTGGTAATTATATCATAGCACACCTCGCCCGTTACGTTTTCAGCTCCAACCTTGTCCACGGCTTTCTGGATAACCTCTCTCCATAAATCGAGCCATGAAAACAAAATTATACGGGACATTATGTTATCGCCGGGTTTAATTTTCTGATCTTCCTTGAGCCATTTCTGTATGAAATCCGGCAAATTTTCCATTCTCGGCTCATATCCTGTGAAAATAATAGTATTATTAACAAGTTCTTCGCCACCGTGCTTCATAAGCAGAACAGGATCTGAAGCGTAAAAGGCGATATCCATGAAATCATCCCTCATTTTGAGGCGTTGCGCATCCTTAAGAACAATAGCATGAGCAGCGGGGTAGCAGCCAAAATAAATAAAGTCGACGCCTTTTCGTTTGAGACGCCTAAGATTCGGAGTGGTATCCTTTGGAGCATATGGGAAATACTCTTCGCCCACAAAATCCACACCGATTTTCTTTAGGTATTCGTCGGATTCTTTCGCCCTTATCCCCCTTCCAAAGGCATTATCCCAGCCCATGACAGCCAGCCTGGGGTTCCTGTTTTCATAGTGTTTTTTTATCCAGGGGACGTCGCTGTCAGGTTTCCAGTTATCCTTTATCCAGTTTCCTACAGCTCCGAGCAGGCTTGGGTAATCAGGCTGAACAGAAAAACTCCATGAGGGCGGAAACAGGATACCTCGAGCGGATGAACCTCCGAGAATAGGCAACTTGAATCTTTCACCCATGGGCTTTACAACGACACCCAGCGCGCTGGAAAGTCCATCCAGGGCCAAAACAGGCTTGGGCTCCTTACTCAAGGAGTCCATGATAGCAGCCCGAATTTTATCCGCGTTGGTCCCACTGTCGTATATGTCGTATACAATTTCCACACCTGGCACCAGCTCATTTGCCTTCCAGTATTCCATATACATCCTGGCACCAGCGTCTATTTCTCTATGAAGGCCTGAATAGGGCCCGGTCAGGTCATAGGACAGCATCACCCGTATCTTGGTTTTTTCCTTACAAAAAGAATCAGGCGGTGCAGCAAGGGCCACAAAAAGGATTAACACCGCAATGATTAAAAATAGCCTTTTCATAGTGCGACCTCCCTGTATAACTCGTTTTTAATTATCATCCACCTTCCACTTACCTGATAAAGTAGCTTACCGTATATCACCTCCTCTTTATGAATATATTTGTTAAGAGCAAAAAACTCGCAAGATTCCCCGGCTCAACGAATCGAAATAATCCGTCAGACCGGCTGAGCGCCTGAAGACCTAGTATGGGAACGGCCATATCCTCAGTGAACTCCTAAGATTATCCCATCTGTGATATAATCCCCTGGGCTCAAAAATCAAAAATATAACCAGCACGGCCCCAAAGCTCATACCCACCAGAGCAGCGGCCGCACCTCCGAAAGTCGGAAAAATATTTCCCAAAAAATTGCCTGCAATCACAACGTAGTAATCAAGCAGCTTCAGAAAAATCACTCCGAAAATCGCTCCAGGAATACTCCCCATACCTCCGATGACTATATAGGCGAGATACCAGACGTTCGACATGAATGAGAATTGTTCGTAATATATAAATCCATAGGCTACCGCAAACATTGAGCCGGCTATTCCTGCGTAAAAGGCGGATATCATGAAGGCTATCATTTTGTATTTAAAAATGTTGATGCCCATATGAGTAGCAACAATATCATTGTCCCGTATAGCAATAAATGCCCTTCCTGTCCTGGTTCTCACAATATTTATAGCAATGGTAACCATCAATATTGTTATAACCATCACCAGCCAGTACATTCTAACTGGGGTGTTAACAGCCAGACCGAATATCTTCGGCAGGGGCACGGGAATGCCTTCGGGCCCTCCTGTCACACTGCCGCCCCTCATAAAGGCCCAGGTAATCACGAAGTAAGAAGCCAGTGTGGTCATTGCAATATAAAAGCCCTTGATTCGTAACGAAGGAAGGCCAAATATGATTGCCACAACTATGCAGCCAGCAACAGAAAATGGAAGAGTGAGCAGCCATGGAAACTGAAAATGATACATAAGCATAGCGCTTATGTATCCCCCCAGACATATGAACCCGGCCTGGCCCAGATGGATCTGGCCGCAGTAACCGGTAATTATATTGAGACCTACAGCCCCCACAACAGTAATCGCCATAGTTGTCAAAGTTGACAGCATCCCCGGCTTAACCACAAAGGGGATAATAAATAATATGCTTAAAAGAAAAAGTCCCAGACTTACCCAGTGCAACTTTGTCCGGAAAATGGCCACATCCTGTTGATAGTAGACATCAAAAATACCACAACGTCTTGCCATAGCTTACACCCTCTCGATCCTTACATATCCGTACAAACCATATGGCTTAACGACCAGCACCAATAACATAACCAGGAAAGGCACCAATTCGGACAAACCTCCACCTACAAAAGGGTCGAGATAGCCCGATATCAGGCTTTCAACAACCCCCAAGATAAAACCAGCGATCAGGGCCCCGCCGATGGATTCCATACCACCCAGAATAACCACTACAAATGCCTTAATGGTAAACTCTTCGATGGCACTCTTCTCCACACCGAATAAATTGCCCAAGAGTATGCCGGTTATGGTAGCCGTAAGTATGGCAATAAACCAGGACTGGCTGAACATCCTTGTTACCTTTATACCCCGGCTCTGGGACAGCTGCGGGTCCTCTGCCGTAGCTCTCATTGCCAGCCCGGTCCGAGTGTATTTAAAAAACAGCATGAATGAGACGAACACCGCTACACATATCAGGCAGCTTATGAGCCTGTCCTGGGCAAAAAACATATTCATAACTTCAATACCGCCTGACGGCAAAAATTCCGGATATACCCGGCCTATACCTGGCCAGATAAAGGTAACCAGTCCTGAAAAAAACTGGCCCATTCCCAGGGTAACAAGTATGACCGACAGCAGGGGCTGACCTATCAGAGGCCTTAAAACGACCCGCTCAATACTGATTGCGAGACCCAGCGTTAGGGCCAAAGTTAGAATTCCGGTGATGTAAATGGGGAGGTCCAATTTAACAGTAAACATCCAGATCACATATGCCCCCAGGACAGCTAACTCCCCATGAGAAAAATTGAATATCTTTGAAGACTTGGTAAGAAGTACGATACCCAGGGCCATACCTGCATATAAGCCACCCAGCATCATCCCTGAAAAAAACAATTCAAAAAACATAGCCATAGGACTGTTTCCTCTTTTTTATAATGACTGAGTTCCTGTTAGATACCTGAACTTGCCCCTTGCAGGGAGTCAGGATTCCCAGCACCAAAAAAGCATCCTGCTAAGCGTCCGGTATATCCCTCACTTTAAGGTCCGCACTTATTTTTCCTTTTTTACCATCGTGATATACAATCTCCGTGGTCATCGGAATCACCTGCTTGCCTTCATAAACACTGTTGATCAAGTAGTCATACTTATCATAGAGAAATTTCCGTTTGATTTTTCCCGACCTGGTCAACTCCCCCTCATCCGCATCGAACTCCTTATACAAATTTATGAATTTCTTCAGTCTCGCGTTTCCCGGGAGGGTCCTGTTAATTTCCTTAAGGCTTTCCAGGAACATCTCATAGACCTCCTCCTTCTGACAGAGGTCTGCAAATGTGGTATAAGAGATCCTGTTTTTCTCCGCCCACCTTCCCAGATTGGCGAAGTCTATTATTATAATGGCAAACAGGTAGTCCCTCTCCTTGCTCCCCACCACCAGACATTCCCTTATATAAGGATTAAATTTCACCCTGTTCTCAATATAGGGCGCGGAATATTTGGTTCCATCCTTGAGTTCCATCATGTCCTTGACTCTATCGTAAATAATGACGTGACCATCCTCGTCAACGGTACCGGCATCCCCGGTGTTGAGCCAGCCGTCCTGGATGGTCTTAAGCGTTGCTTCTTGGTTCTTATAATACCCCTTGAACGGGAACGGATATTTGAATTGCAGTTCACCATCATCGCTCGTCCTGACCTCAACACCTGGAAAGCATTTTCCGATGGTCCCTATCTTGACATCTGTTCCATGTGCAGTCAGCGGAGTGGCCTCGGACAGCCCGTAAATTTCGCCGAGATTCAGCCCTACGGCATGAAACCACTTGAAGGTGTCCGGGCCCAGGATGGCCCCCCCGGTAATACCTGTTTTCATGAATCTCAATCCGAGATAATCCCTGATGTGCATAAAACAGATCCATTCGGCCAGTTTGCCCAGAACTAACCATAACAGGGGCAACTTCTCCTTTTTTTCATATTTGTAATCGGCAATCCTATATCCGATCCTCAGGCCGATCTTATTATATATAAATCGTTTTATGGGGTGTGTATCATTAATACGAATCTGAACCTGCTTGAGAAAGCCATTGCACTGGGCAGGCCCGAGAAGTGCATAGCTGACTCCGATTTCTCTCAAATCGGTCATGGTGGTATTCGCGTTTTCAGGAAAATTGACCGTGACCCGCAGGGCCAGCCAGGGTGCTATCCCCAAAATCTGCTCCGACACCCAGGCAGGCGGAAGGAATGAGACATACTCATCCTTTTCGCAAAACCCGAGAAGATCTCCGAGCTTTTTTGCTCCGTAGAGGGTCATGTCATATCCACTCACCGCCCCTTTTGGAAGGCCTGTAGTTCCTGATGTGTAAAGCAGCATAGCAAAATCATCATGCCTTCCTTCTGAAATACTCTGATCAAATAACTGGGGATTGCCCTTATGATATTCCTCTCCTAAGGACATAAGGTCTTTGATATCCATAATCCATGGGATATCTTCATAGCTCCACATTCCCTTGGGTTCCCAGAAGATCACTTTTTCAATTCGAGGTATCTTATCCCTCATCTCCAGAAACTTATCCACCTGTTCCTGGTCACGGGCAAATACAAACCTGGCCTCACTGTGATTCACTATATATTCCAACTCGGTAGCGATTCCGTCCGTATAAAGACCTACGGAAACAGACCCCATTGCATGAATGGCTAATTCAATCCAGTACCATTCAGGTTCGCTGCTGCCGATAATACAAACTTTGTCACCCCTTTTTAGACCCAGGGAAACGAGGCCTAGTGCTATCTTTCTTGTATTGTAAAAGCAGTCCTCCCAGGTATAGCGGTTCCACAGTCCATATTTTTTATGACGTAATGAAACCTCTTTTGGATAATTCCTGTAATTGTATCTCAATAATTTCGGGAAGGTATCTGTATCCGGTGTGAGACCGGACATGCTAAGGAAGTTCCCATTTTTTTGAGAAAGTTCAGCCATTACAATGTGACCTCCTATTCCCCCAGATACGCGGAGATTACTCTTGGATTTTTCTTGATCTCCTCAGGAAATCCCTCGGCTATCTTCTGGCCGAAATCCAGGACCAAAATCCTTTCAGCAATGTCCATGACCACTCCCATATCATGTTCAATCATGATTATCGGTATTTTCATCAACTGATGAATATCTATAATGAAACGAGCGATATCCTCTTTTTCCTCGGTATTCATTCCAGCCATAGGTTCATCCAGCAAAAGAAGCTTCGGTTCCATTGCCAGTGCACGGCCGAGATCCACTCGTTTCTGTTGGCCATATGCGAGAGTCTCCGCCTTAGCCTTCCTGATAGGTTGAAGGTCCAGGAAATCTATAATTTCCTCCACCTTTCTTCGGTGACTGCTCTCCCCCCTGGACACTTTACCCAGGTACAGGAATTCAAGCAGGATATTGTATCTTATATGAGAATGTCTCGCGGCCATTAAATTACCCACAGTGGTGAGACCTCCATACAGCTGTATGCCCTGGAAGACCCTGCCAATTCCCATATTAGCGATCTTATGTGTAGGCAGACCGAAGAGCTCCTTGCCTTCAAAACGGATACTCCCGGACTGTGGACGGTAAAACCCGTTTATACAATTTAAAAGACAGGTCTTTCCTGCTCCATTTGGCCCTATGATCGCAAAGAGTTCCTCACGGCGGAGATCGAAAGAAACACCGTTCAGCGCAGTCACTCCGCCGATGCTCAGACGAAGATCTTTCACCTCCAAAATATTATCATTTTCTGGTGTCATCCCCGTTCCTTTTCTTCTTTGTTGGTTAAATGAACCAATATAAAACAGGCTGAACTTTAATTTGGATTAGCTTTGCTTGCCCTTCAATCTATGAACCCCTCTAGTCCCCTAATTCATCTTCATCAACCACATAGGATTTCATCACAACCTGTCCCCACCCGCACTGAGGTCCCGCATCCATACATGAAAAATGGTTGTAGGTAATCCCATTAGGATCCAGGCCAGCTACATATCTGTCCTGGACCATATTAGCGAAACCGCCTATCTCGCCCAGGGCCTGTACACACCATGGGCTGCTTTTCGCATGATCCATTACACCAAGAGCCCTGAATACCAGGCGATCCCCCGGTTTCATGCCGACTGTACAACCGTGAGAACTCACAACCTCAATTATCAGACACTTTTTGGCTATCTCGCGTGAGAATATCTTTGGAGCAGCATTTGCACGCCTAGGATCAGCCTTGAAAATTTCCAGTTCCTCGTCTGTATATTTATTGTGTTTCTGAAATTTTTCCCAATCGAAACCTTTCTCACCCATAATAAAACCTCCTGTCGTTTATGTAATAAGACCTGTTAAACTTCACCAAGTTCAAACAGCCAATGGCACCATTCATTGTCGGAGTGAGCATCCGGCGGGCATAAAAGGCACGTAGTCTTAATCGCCGGGTTGTAAGCTGAAGCAAAACCCTCCACACAAGTTATACCCGGTTCTTTGCATGGTAACTCCGGAAGGCCGGCTTTTCTGCGGTTAAACTGCATGGTACAACTGGTAACGAGGATGCGCGCTCGTTTTTCATTCAGCTCTGGAATCTCAAATTCTACGTTAGAGAATACCGTCGATAAGGTAATGGCCTTGATAAGCCCTTCCATATCTCCATTGAGACCCAGGAGTTCCTTGAGTTTCCAGGCCTGTATCTTGCCACTTCTTTCCCATACGAGCGTATCAAATTCAGTAGCTATTTCTGTTCCATATCTCTCAGACATCCGCTGCATCCAGTTGCCCTGGAGATTCCACCAGATGTAGGCCTGAAAATCCGCATAGCGAATGAGCATCTCTCTTGAAAGCCCATTGATTTCCTTTTCGAAATTCTTGTTCATGAGTTTATTCCTCTTTGAGTTGTATTGAAGTTGAAAACATCTGAGCAAATTGAATATTGACTATTTCTTTAAATCCTGTCTTTCCTCCACCAGTCCATCTCCAAAAGTAGGCTCTTTTTCAAGTGTTCCCATATCATCCAACTCATCATCAATTCCGGCCAGATATCTAGCTATCCTTTTCTTTTCATCAAAATCATAATCAGCTGATAAAGCGATCGTTTCCATGATAGGAGAACCCCCACCATGAACTCCTGCAATCGCATACCATGAACTCATAGGCGAGGCTCCTATATTTTCCACCAGTTTCCAGATTTTAAGGGAAGTCTCCGGGGAGAGCCTGGGATTTCTTACAATGAACTTTTCCAGGTCAATACGCGTCTCATTCGCGTGAAAATCATCTTCAAAAGGCAGCGTCACTGCGATGCCACCAGCTATTTCCGTCAATATGTTATACTCATGGTAAATCAGTTCCCCTGTCAGCCTCCTGCCCACGTTGGCATATATCTTGTTAGGAAAGAAAACTCCTGAAGATGTCTTCTCTCCATAGATAGCGGCTGCCACTCCAGCCGCAAAAGCCAGTTCAGCGGCCCCTGCGTATTCGGAGAGCTTTTCCCTGACATGGCTAACCTTTTCTATATTATTGGCTTCTGCTGCCAGAAGGGTCGTGCCGCAGAGTATATCGGAAACCGCTGGTTTGCACCCGCTGTAGCTGTGCCTGTGCGAGTCTGCGAAAAGAAGGGCCATCCTTCTGCCGAATTCCCATTCTCCACACATAAATACTCTCTCTTTGGGTACAAACACGTTGTCAAACACGATCACAGAATCCGATACTCCAAACTTGCAAAAAGGAGCCGCGCCCTCCTTATCTTTTTCCCTCAGCCATACCGGGCGTGTTATCAGACGCATACCGTCCCAGTCCCCGGGTAACGCAAAGGCCACTGCATAATCCCTGTCATCCTCAGTTAATGCACGCGTAGGCAGCGCTATTATTTCATCCGCATAAGCCGCCTGTGTTATGGACATCTTGAATCCGCTTACAACAATGCCATCTTCCCTTTCTTCAACTATATGGACATATGCATCCGGATCTAACTGCTGACCGGGCCGCTTGAGCCTGTCACCTTTGCTGTCAGTTTGAGCGCAACAGCCATCCAGATCCCTATCATGATAAGTCTTCATGTAGTCCAGAAATCTTTTATGGTATTCAGTCCCTTTGGCCTCATCTATCTCCTTGGTGCAGATCGCGAGAGCGTTTATGGCGTCATGTCCCATGCATCTCTGTATGCAGCCGCCAACCCGGCGTGTGGCAAGCCGGATCACCTTTTGTTTCTGCATCAGGTCATAAGGGTTCTTCGGAAGATGCGCCCATCGGTTAATCTCTCCACCTGTTATCCAGGACTTCGCTGTTGCCAGGCCCTTCCATTTAGGATCCTGAGCTATATCGAACGTTACATCCAAAACGTTTAATCCAGGTCTGAGCCTGTGATCATCCCTCCCTACTTTTTCGCCACCGATATAAACGTTTGGCTTCATTTTAAACAAATCTTCATGATATTGTTCCTTTGTTCTCAGCATGTCGCCGCTCCTTTCAATTTATCCCGGAAATAAAAATTCCGTCGTTAAATATAGCCGCCTGACAGCTCTAATACCTGACCGGTCATGTTCCTCGCAGCTTCAGATACCAAAAAACGTATTGCTTCCAGGACGTCTGTTATTTCACTCAGTCGAGTTATCTGGGTATGGCTAACAGCATTCAGGGGCTTTTCCTTTCCTATTTTTTCAGCCCTTGTTCCTGCTATAAAGCCTGGATCTATACAATTCACACAAACTTTAGCGGGAGCCATCCGCTTGGCCATGGTCTCAGTAAGGGCTATGGTTCCTGCCCGCACGGTTTCATACCGGATCGGATCGGCAAACATATCCCATCCCCATGGCGTGAGATAGACAACACGGCCTCCCTGCCTTTTCATCATCTCTTTTTCCAAATGAATGCCCAAATCCTGAGCCTTATCCATATTCTCTCTCAGCCTCTCAGACGACCAGACAACGCTTTCTCCCGGATCGCATGAACTGTCACCGGCTCCTATGTCATAAATGACTATGTCAATAGGGGAAACCTTATCAGCGATACGACGAAATAAAGATCCCGTCATCTCTCCATGATCACCCGCGGAAAAAACAGTAATTCTACTTTCATCTACATTAGAAGCTTTGATCAGTTTGCGGCAGTCCCTCTGATTTTCATATACTGCCAGCCTTACCCCCTCAGAAAGAAAAAAAGATGAAACGGCTCTGCCAAGTTCCGTCCCGCCGTTAATAATTAATGCTGACTTACCCTCCATAAGGGGTATTTCTTCACCACGCCCCCTGGTTCCACGTTTCTCTTTAAGAAGGCCGTAAAGCATCAAATCGAGACAAGTTTTTTCCATCTCTGATTGAGAAACGAAGCCCTTAAGGTCCCACCGCTTCAATGCCCATGTTTCAACCATGATTTTAATAATATTGGCGGTGGCCCTCACGTTGACATCCTTAAACAATCCCTTTCTGATTCCCTCCTCCAGGACTAACTCATACCTCAAATGGTGATCTCTCTCCCCCTGGAGAACCCTTTTAAGCAGGGCCTTGTTACTGAAAAGAGCCTGTGTCTCCTGATATATCATCTGGATGGCCTCTGACCGGTTGTATGAAATATCCATATCGCACTTGGCCATCCTGAGGAGCTTCTCTAATGGTTCATTAACACCGCTGGTACTTCGGTCTATCTGTTCTTTGAAAAAACCACTAATAAAATCATGTATTAGAGATAGAATATCTTCCTTGCTTCCCACATAGTCATAAATATTGCCGTGGCTTATGCCCGCCTCTTTGGCCAACTCCCTCAAGGTAAGCCTGCTCACGCCTTTTTTGGTCTTCGAAAAAAGCTCGATGGCCGCAAAAATGATCTCGTTTCGACGTTTTTCGACTAATGCCTTGCTCTTTACCGTTGTTGGGATATCTGCCGCAGAGAGGATATCATTTATTTTTTTCTGATTTTTGGAGCCACTAACAATTTCTTGCATTAAACTCCTCGAAGGCGTGACTCTGGTGAAATCATCCATAAACGCTTCCAGAGCAACTCGGAACTAATTTGGGCGATGCATGAGCCCTGGCGGAATAAAACCATAACCGGTTGTTCAGCTAAAAACCGGATGTTCAGAAAACATTAATCCGAGAGCAGGGAAATATCAAGAAAATTTTTAAAATAAAGGGGCTTAGGAAGCAAAAACCATGAAAAATGTGGTAAGCTTCCAAAATACCA
>CAZVGY010000019.1:0-43560 GCA_964627015.1 uncultured Desulfobacteraceae bacterium | reverse complement strand
CTTAGCATAGCTCGGACCCACCAGTAAAACTGGTGGATTATGGTTTTTATTTAAATATCTCTTCAATGGACCATGAAACTCCATAAAAAGAGTAGGAGAAACTTTCAACCCGAGATCCTTTTCATTATTTATCAATTCAATGCATTCGGGAGAAAGCAATTCAAGAGAGGCAGGCTCCAGACCATGTCTCATAATTTCGAAAACGGCCTCACCGGCCGCCTCCACACTCGGGAAATTGGCCGTGGCAGCCGAAATCTCTGCCGGCAGCCCCTTCAGGCGAACCGTGGCCTCGACCACTATCCCCAGCGTACCTTCCGACCCTACAAAAAGATTAATTAAATCATAGCCAGAAGAAGTTTTTGATGACCTGCTGCCCATATCCAGAATCTCACCGCTAGCAAGTGCCACTGAGAGACGCAGGGTATTGGCACGCGTAGATCCATAACGAACAGTCTTTACGCCGCTGGCGTTATTTGCAATCATCCCTCCGATCGTAGCCCTCGCCCCCGGATCAGGAGGGAAAAAAAGTCCGGAATGCCTGAGTTTGGCATTAAGATCCTTGTAAACAACTCCTGGCTGAACATCGGCCTGAAAATCGGATTCCCTGACAGCCAAGATATGATTCATCCTTGAAAAATCAAGGACTACTCCCCTGGAAACCGGTATAGGATTACCTTCAAGGCTGGACCCAGCTCCCCAGCCAGTAATAGGAATTAGATTATCATTTGCGTATCTTAATATACTGGAGACTTCTGTCCTGTTTACAGGCCATATAACGGCCTCAGGCTTGCTTGCAGGATGATGAGACTGATCCCTGGAATGGAGTTCTAAATTTGACTCACCGGTTGACAACCTGTCCCGGCCCACGATCTCTAAAAATTTATCGATGTGCCTTTGTTCCAACGAATTAAAATTCATTTAAGCTTTCCTTTCTTTCATTCGCACCTTGACAGCCAAATCGACAAGACATTAATAAAATCTGTTAACTTTTACATATATCATGATAAGGTCTTTTTGTCAGACTCAAAAAAAATAACAATGCACCTCATGAACAAGGTCCCCGGTTTGAAGGAGCAGGATTTAAAAGCTATAATAAAAGTCTGTGTTTCAATTCATCTATAACAATAGAGGAGAGTATGTCATACGGAATAACCAGACAAGAAGCGTTTTCCCTGTTGGAAAAATATGTCCAGAATAAAAATATGATAAAGCACTGCCTGGCATCTGAAGCGGTGATGAGGTCTCTTGCAAAGAAATTAGGTGAAGATATTGACAAGTGGGGGTTGGCAGGCCTTCTCCATGATATTGATGTAGAACTGGTTGATGGAGACATGACCAGACATACAATTGAAGCGGAAAAAATCCTAAAGGAAAGAGGACTCGACGAGGAAATCATAGAAGCCATTCGACTCCACAATGAAAAGGCCCACAATAAAAAACGTTCTGCGCCTTTTCATCACGCCCTGGCTGCTGGAGAAACCATCACCGGACTTATCATTGCTACTACTCTAGTCTATCCGGAAAAGAAGATCCTAAATGTTAAGCCAAAATCCATAAAAAAGAGGATGAAGGAAAAATCCTTTGCCGCTAGCGTGAACCGGGAAACAATAATGGAGTGTGAAAAATTGGGTATGGACATAGATGAATTTTCAGGGCTATGCCTGGCAGCAATGCAGGAAATCGCAGACGACCTTGGGCTATAAAATAAAGTTTTCAGTTATATTAATATTAGTTACCAAATGGGGTACGCCCTTAGGAAGAAAACATGAATCGCCTCATGCTGATATTCATGAGGAGACCCATGGCGATCATTGTGGAAACCAGAGATGACCCGCCATAGCTGAAAAGCACAAGAGGAATGCCTACCACAGGCAAAAGGCCCGTCACCATACCTACATTTATTACTACCTGCCAGAAAACAATGGAAACGATACCGATCGCCACATAAGCACCGAACTTGTCTTTTGAATTTTTGGCGATGTTCAGTCCCCACAGAATGAGGAATAGATATAGAAGTAATAAAACTACAGAACCAAAAAAACCCCATTCCTCTGCCAGTACGGAAAAGGCAAAATCAGTATGCTGTTCAGGTAAAAAATTCAAACGGGTTTGTGTACCTTTTAAAAATCCCTTCCCCCAGAAAAGGCTCGATCCGATAGCGATTTTGGATTGATTAATATGGTATCCTGCACCTAAAGGATCCATGTCGGGTCTAATAAATGTAAGTATCCGAACCTGCTGGTATGGCTTCAGGGTAAGCCATATAAAAGGTGCCACAGCCAGTGCGGATACAACCATAATAACCAATGATTTCAAACGAATGCCTACAAAAAGGACAATAGAAAATGACACAGCCACAAGAAGTAATGCGGTACCAAGATCGGGTTCTTTCAGGATCAAAGCTGCTGGTAAGCTTATTAGAAGGAAGGGTTGCCAGAGGTCTCTTAACCGGTACCCTTGTTCTCCCCCACGGTCGCTGAAAAATTTGGCAAGGACAAGCACGATTGTGATTTTTGCGAGTTCGGAAGGCTGAAAAGAAAAAGAGGCCAAGCTCAACCACCTCTGAGATCCGCCTGAAACTTTTCCAATGAAAAGAACTAATACCAGAAGCCCTAGAGAAATAATATAGGCCGGATAGGCAAGCCTTTCAAGAACATAATAGTTGAAGGTGGTCATAATCAGAAACACAAAAAATCCGATCAAAAACCAGTAAATCTGTTTTACAAATACCTGTGATCCGCCCACATTTCTAATAGCATAGGTCGCACTATAAAGATTAAGAATGCTGATAGCCGCTAAAATGAACAGCAAAAGCAGTAAAACCCAGTCAAAATTCTGTATCAGTCTTCGGTCAAACATCTTACTTACTTTCTACGACCAGAGTCGAATATCTAAGGGCCATCCGGTTAAAACCGTTCCCCCTGAGTCATTAATAAAATAAAATGATTACTGTTTGGCTTCATCCAGAAACATTTTTATGATCTCTCTCGCAACCGGTGCAGCAGCACTCCCCCCATGCCCACCATTTTCTATCAATACTGACAAAGCTATAGAAGGATTATCTGCTGGGGCTACAGCCACAAACCATGCATGGTCTCTGAATTCGAGAGGTATTCGATCCTCCTGGTCAAAGGACTCTTCTTTCTCAAGTGCCACCACTTGAGCGGTCCCGGTCTTTCCTGCAACAACCGAATGGGGTAATCTGGCCGCCTGACCTGTGCCATGGGGTTGATTCACAACATCTATAAGTGCTTTTTTCACAATCTCCAGGTTCTCTGCTTTTATGCCTATCCGACCCATCAATTCAGGAACGAATTCATATACACGCTCGTCGTTATTCCTCTCCACCCATTTTGTCACCTGTGGCCTGTATAGAAAGCCTCCATTAAAAACAGCAGAAATCATGCAGGCCATCTGAATTGGAGTCACGAGAACGAAACTCTGGCCAATGGAGACGGAGACAGTCTCACCCGCCTGCCATGGAATCCCGAATCTCTTCACTTTCCAGGCTTCGTCTGGAACCAGGCCCTCCCTTTCGTGCCCCACATCCAAGCCTGTAACTGATCCCAGCCCGAATTTACTTGCATAATAAGCTATCTTGTTTACACCCAATCGCATCCCTATCTTATAAAAGTAAACATCACACGACTCCTTCAAAGCCCTGTGCAGTTTCACACTACCATGTCCCCCTTTTTTCCAGCAACGGTATTTCTGGTCTCCCAGGAAATAGACCCCATTACAGGTTAATTCCTCTTCAGGATCAATCAGCCCCTCTTCTAGCCCAGCCAGAGCTACGATAATCTTAAATATGGAACCGGGAGGATACTGACCGGCAAGTGCTCTGTTCTGCAAAGGATAATCCTTAGACGAGGTGATTTCTCTCCAGATACTCTCGCTTATTCCGCCGATAAAAAGGTTGGGGTCAAAAGAAGGTGTGCTTGCTAGCGCCAGGAGCTCTCCGCTGTCCGGATCCATGGCTACAATAGCCCCCTTCTTCCCTTTGAGCGACTTTTCAGCCAATTGCTGGAGATCCTTGTCTATTGTCAGACAGACGGTATCACCCGGGACTGGAGTTTTGCGCGAAATAGTACGTATTTTGCAGCCAGCAGCATCAACTTCTATCTGTTCCCCGCCTCGTCTCCCGTTAAGACGAGTTTGCCATTTACACTCAATCCCTGATTTCCCTACCAGATCACCCTGCTTATTGTTAGGATAACTTCCTCCCTTAAGCTGATGGTCATCAATTTCTCCAAGATAACCAAGGAGATGAGAAGCAAAATTTTTATATACATAATGTCGCTGCGGCCGGACCTTGATAATAACCCCAGGAAGGTTGAAAAGCCTGGTCTCAACCATTGCCAGCTCTCGCCTGGATATATCTCTCTTCAGGCATACAGGCCGGAATGGGAATTTGCGGGATGATTCTCCAAGTTTCCTGGCTGCATATTCCCGGTCAAGTTCAGTCAGCTGGTTTAAACTTTCTAGGAGATAATCAAGATCCTTAACGTCTTCCATGATAACATAAAGATCATAGGAGGGACGGTTGCCTACGAGCAATTCGCCATCCCGGTCAAGGATCACCCCCCTGAACGGCGGGATATCCTGCAGACGAATACGGTTATTCTCTGACTTGATCCTGTATGTCGTTCCATTTACAATCTGCAGGAACCAGAGCCTCAAAACCAAAACTACAAACACCACCAGTATGAACAGCGTCACATTCCTCAGGTGCCTGTTAAAAACTTCCATGGAAACAGAATCAAAATGAGACGTTTTCAAGTGTTAAATCCTTTTACCATGAATGCCCTAATCGCGACCCCGTTCTTTATCTGACTGGGCCGGAAAATTAAAAAAAACTACCAATTCCTCAGGCATGCCATCACCGGTACCGGCCAGAACAGTTACACGGAGTCGATCAAACAGGTAGAAAACCACCGGGGCACACAAACCTGTTCCAATCAAGGAGATCCCGGACATCCACAGAAAGGTCGCAGAAGGTATGGCCTCCAGGGAAAAAATATTAAGCAGGATAAAAAAAAGAGCCTTCTTCACTAGGAAAGCAAAACAAACCAGGAACATCTGGCTTTTAGGCTCCAGGAGGTCAAAAAATCTCGACCCCAGATAAATACCGCCAAAAGCGCTGAGGTAAAGAGTGGCAAAAAGCCCCTGCAAACCACCTGAAAATAGATCCACAAACAAGCCCTGACCAATAGCAAAAACGCCTGCTGAAGCAGGTCCATAAAACAGTAGAAGACAAGAAATAAGGATTAGAATGATATCCAGATCAAAAAACTTCAAACCGACAAAGATAAGGATTTTACCTTTTACAAGTGTAAAGAGTAACCCAATTATCCATGCAATAATATAAACAGCTATTTCTCTTCTATGGACCGTCTTGATGGCTCACTCTCCTTCAATATCACCAGGACCTCTTCAAGTTTGGAAAAATCGACAGCAGGACTAACCTCCACGTGTTTGAAAAGTTCCCCGGCAGTCTCAGTAACGTTTGCTACCTGACCGACTGAAAGCCCTTTCGGAAATAATCCCCCAAGGCCTGAAGTAATGACTACATCTTCAATCAGCACATCGCTCGATTTCGCGACATAATCGAGTCTGCATAATCCTGCAGACCAGCCTTTGAGCATTCCCCTGTCACGCGATCTTTGAATAAGGCAGTCGACTGCACTGTTCTGGTCAATTATTAACAGTACCTTAGCATAATTTGGGGATACTGAGACTATCCTACCGACTACACCACTGGCATTCACAACCGGCATATTGACGGCCAGTCCCGTATTCTTCCCCTTGTCTATGACGATCGAACTGAACCAGCCGGTAGGATCTCGTCCAATAACCTGTGCCGCTAAAACTGAACGATTGATGGTCTGTCTGAACTGCAGTAGCTCCTGGAGTCTCTTATGAGTGGTCAGTTGCTCCCTATAACGGTTGTTTTCCATCTTCAGCGCATCGATTTTACTTTTCAAGCGCCAGTTTTCCTGACGGACATCAACCAGGTCGAAATAATTCAACCAAAATTTTTCAGCATTAATAATCGCGTGAGTTATGATTTTCTGAAAAGGGGCGGTAATTTCTATGAGTAACTGTTCGGAAAGATTCCATCCGGACCTTCCTCCAGAATTGGACGAAAGCAGAAAGAGGACAAACCCGACAAGAAAAATCCATATCCAGATTTTGCGAGAGCCCGTTGCACCTTTCAATGGTTAAACTTGTCTCCACTTTGAGCAAAAAACATTACCTGAAAATACTACCCTTCGAGCTTTTAATAGTTAATAAGCCGAAGGGGACAGATAATCAGTTTGGCTGTTACTTTATTGTGACCTCCCTCAAAATAGAGAGGTTATCCAGTGCTTTTCCTGAACCTATGGCCACTGTAGCCAGGGGGTTCTCAGTTATGGTTATTGGAAGCTTTGTCTCTTCTCTCAAAAGGATGTCCAGGTTTTTGAGGAGAGAACCTCCCCCAGCTAGAACGATCCCCTTATCTACTATATCCGCTGCAAGTTCCGGAGGAGTCTGCTCAAGGGCAATACGTACGGTTTCAACGATTGTATCCACCTGTTCCGATATTGCTTTTCTTACCTCTTCCGAATCTATTGTCAATATCTTTGGAATACCAGTTACAAGATCCCGACCCTTTACTTCAATAGTCTCAATCTGGTCACTGGGAAAAGCGTTTCCTATGGTAGTTTTTATAAGCTCAGAGGTTCTGATACCTATCAAAAGATTATATTTTCTTTTTATATGCTGGAGTATAGCTTCATCCATCTTATCCCCACCTACCCTTACGGACTTACTGTAGACGATGCCCGCCAGAGAAATAACAGCGACCTCTGTTGTTCCTCCTCCTATATCAACTACCATATTACTGGTGGGTTCAGTAATAGGCAAGCCCGCACCTATGGCGGCGGCCATGGGCTCCTCTATTAAAAAAACCTCTCTGGCACCTGCTGACTCGGCTGACTCCCGGACGGCCCGCTTTTCCACCTGGGTAATCCCGCTGGGTACACAGATTATAATTCTAGGTCTGACTAAATTCCTCCTGTTATGCACCTTCCTGATAAAATGACGAAGCATGGCTTCGGTTATTTCAAAGTCGGCTATTACACCATCTTTCATTGGCCTTATAGCCACTATATTTCCAGGGGTCCGGCCAAGCATCATCTTGGCTTCTTTCCCTACGGCCATAACTTTGCTGCCGCCCTTTCCATCTTTTCTGACCGCAACTACTGAAGGCTCACTAAGGACAATACCCTTTCCCCTGACATAAACGAGTGTGTTTGCAGTTCCCAGATCAATAGCCAAGTCATTTGAAAACAGACCCAGAATAGGATCAAAAATCATTGCGGTCTCCTTTCTATCTAACAGATCTTCTATAAATAATTTTGATATATAAAGCTGGTTTACTTATCAAACATAAAATGTAATAGGGTTTTGTCTTGACAAAAAAGCTCACCCGTGGTTTTATAAGTATTTACGTTATTTTAACTGGAGGGGCCTAATAATACCATGAAACGAACATATCAACCGAGCAACCTTAAAAGAGCTCGAACCCACGGTTTCAGGGCCAGGATGCAAACCAAAGGCGGAATAAGCGTCTTAAAAAGAAGAAGGGCTAAAGGGCGGAAACGATTAACCGTTTAGAATATCATTTTGCCCTGCTCATCCGACCGGTCTCCCTAAGCTGATGGCTTTTTTTTCTTTTCCTAAAAGAGAAAGGATATTAAAGCGGGCTGATTTTGTCAATCTAAATCGATCTGGCAAACGACATCACTCCGCACACTTTCTTGTAATTTTTAAGGAAAACGGGCTCGGGATAACCCGACTGGGTATAACCGTCAGCAAAAAAACAGGCAATGCGGTTATGAGAAACAGGATAAAGCGGCAGATAAGAGAATTTTTCAGGCTCAAAAAATCATTTCTTCCCCGCGGCTACGATATCGTTGTTGTTACAAAAAGGGGAGCTATCGACTGCGATCACAGAGAAGTAGAGGCTGAAATCGGAGAAATCATCTTTGACCAAAAGATGTTTATATAAAATCAGATATCTACCCATCGGCCTGATAAACTTGTACCAAAAATTCATTTCACCCTTTTGGCCGCCCTCATGTAGATTTTATCCCACGTGCTCTACCTACGCATGTCAAGCCTTCGGAAAATATGGGATCTTTAAGGGGGGTTGGCTCGCACTTATGAGGATCTGTAAATGCCATCCCTTTCATCCGGGAGGATATGATCCTCTTGTGTAATGAACTTATTTGCAGCAATTATAGGCAAGAGTCCGAAATCGATTTAACCATGAAAATCCCCGCCGAGATGTCTAAACCGGCTAGCCAAATAATGGGGGTGCCCTGAGTTTTTATCGGCCCGTCTCACTGGAAACCCACGCCAATGGGTTCCGGAGCCATCGTCACTCTAATTCGGTTATGTGTCCAGCTGATGGAACTATACGAAAGGACCCATAGTTCAGGAAAGGTAAATGGAAAAAAGAACAATATTGGCCTTTGTTTTATCCTTTGCATTGCTTATTGGATGGTCTATGTTTTTTGGACCCAAGCAGGAGCAGCCAATTTTCAAGGAAAAAACCGCCGAGCAACCAAAGCCAGAAAAAGAACCACTTGATGTGTTAAGAGATAAAGAACAAAGCCGCGAATACACAGAGACTGCGAAGCCTCTGCCTGAAAAAGCGCAGTCCTGGAGCGTCCAAGAAAAAGAAATCCTGATAGACACTCCGCTTTATAAGGCAGTCTTCACCAATACCGGCCCCACCATCAAAAGCTTTAAACTTAAGAAATATCATAAAACAACCGACCCAGCCTCCCCCTTGATTGAGCTGGTAAGTCTTGAAAAAGAATTTGGGAACCCCTTGCTCGTAAATTTTGACTCCCAGCACCCCGCCTATAGGGCAAGGGCAGAAACTGTTTACGAGGTGAAAGGCGACCGGCCGATAGAAATGAAACAAGGAAATTCTCCCAAATCACTGGTGTTCACCTCTCCAGCGCTTAACGGTATTGTTACTACACAAACTTTCCATTTTTATCCTGATCAATACAGGATTGATCTCAATGTGGAAGTTTTCAATCAGTCCGAAAAAACAATCACGGGTGCCTTTAAAGCAAGTATCAGGGCCTTACCGCCTGAAGAAAAAAATGGGTATTACTCTTATGTAGGCCTGGCCTTGCTTCTTAATGACGAACTCGAAGAGGTGGAGATAGAAGATAAATCTGATAATATAAACTTAAAAGGCCGCATAGACTGGATGGCTTATGAAGACGACTATTTTATCTCGGCTGTCATTCCTGAAACAGAGGCCAAAGGTTCCTTCAACGGACAGATGCTGTCATCCGGCCTGCTGGAGGGAACATACATTCCACCGCAAATCTCAATAAAACCCCTTGAAAAGTCTTCATTCGCATATACCCTGTATCTTGGCCCCCGAGACCTGAGTTCTCTTAAAAAAGTCCAAAAAAAACTGGATCGAGCAGTCAATTTCGGCTGGACAGACATCATAGCAAGACCCCTGCTTTATACTTTGCGCTTTTTCAATCAATACATAAACAATTACGGCGTTTCCATAATCCTGCTTACGATCCTAATAAAAATACTTTTCTGGCCGTTGACCCATAAGAGCTATAAATCAATGAAGGAGATGCAGAAACTTCAACCTCGAATGGCTAAGCTCAGAGAAAAATACAAGGATAACAAAGAACAGTTAAACAAAGAAATGATGGCTCTCTACAAGACTTACAAAGTGAATCCCATGGGCGGATGCCTCCCTATGCTTATCCAAATCCCGGTTTTTTTCGCGCTCTTCAGGATATTGGGAGCTGCCATCGAACTGAGACACGCACCTTTTGCACTTTGGATTACAGACCTTAGTGCACCTGATCGACTTTTTAACTTCCCCTTTAAGATCCCTTTTATGTCACCACCATCCGGAATACCTGTGCTCACGCTTCTCATGGGTGCGTCAATGTTTCTTCAGCAGAAAATGACTCCGACGCCAGGCGACCCGACCCAGGCAAAAATTATGATGTTATTGCCTATCATTTTTACATTCATGTTTATTAATTTCCCTTCCGGCTTGGTCCTTTACTGGCTAGTAAACAACATACTTTCAATTGGCCAGCAGTATCGAATCTATAAGAGACCGGCATAATACTTGGAGGCTACTAATGGAAACTTTCGAATTTGAAGGAAAAAACACTGAAGAAGCTGTTGAAAAGGCCTTTCGCGAACTTGATCTTACCAGAGACGAAATGGATATAGAAATTATTGAACCAGGCTCGGCTGGAATATTTGGCCTGATGGGCGGTAGAAAAGCAAAAATCAAGGTAACTGTTTCAAAAAAGGAGACTGAAGCCGCACCAGAAGATAATGGATTGGCAATTGCAAAAGATGCGCTTGAAAATATTCTCAGGCTGATTCCGATGGAAGGGACAAAGGTCCGCGGGGAACGCACTGACGGAAGGATTGCCTTGGAAATTGAAGGAGATAAATCCGGGCTGCTAATTGGTCGGAAAGGAAAAACATTGGATGCCCTCCAATTTATTGTAAACAAGATTGTTAACAAAAATCTCGAAAAAAAGTCGAAGGTGGTCATAGATTCAGAGAACTATCGAGAAAGGAGAAGAGACTTTTTAATTCAGATGGCCTTAAAAATGGGGGAAAAAGCTAAAAAAGCAGGAAAACCAGTGGCCACCAATCTTCTTAATCCCCATGATAGGAGGTTTATACATCTGGCCCTTAAGGAAGACCGAGGGCTGGATACTAAAAGCAGGGGTGAAGGGCTCCTCAAAAGGGTTCTTATAATACCAAAAAAATAGCCTTTTCGCTATTTGAGGGTGGATTACACGAGCTAAAGGGAGTCAGACCGAACATTAATTAACCTTCATAATAGAAAGAGAAAAGGCGGAACATCTCCGATATACTATGCCCTCACAAGAGGATACAATAGCCGCAATATCTACTCCTATAGGCAAGGCTGGAATCGGAATCATACGGATAAGCGGCCCGGACGCCTATAAAATTGCAAGACAAATCTTCCGGCCGAAAAAGCCCGATCAAGTTCTCCAGAGTCACCGCCTTTACCTTGGACATCTGCTTGACCCATCGACTGATGAAATCATAGATGAAGTTCTACTATCTTTTATGAAAGGACCTCATTCCTACACGAGAGAAGATATAATAGAAATCAATTCGCATAGTGGATATGTACTGCTTTCGAGGATCCTTCAAATCGTCATTTGCCAGGGTGCAAGGCTGGCTGAACCTGGAGAGTTTACACTTAGGGCCTTTCTTAATAACAGGATAGACCTGACACAAGCCGAGGCTGTCGTCGACCTCATCAATAGTCTTTCAGACAGGGGGCTACATTTAGCTTCTCATCAAACCCGCGGCTCTCTGCGCAGAGAAATTGAAGGACTCCGCAAGGCAGTTATAGATATTCTTGCACACGCAGAAGTGGCAATTGATTTCCCGGAAGAAAAGTCCGGTATAATGTCTAAGGAGGAAACTGCAGAGAGAATCTCTGGATTCGTAATAGACCCGATAGAGCAACTGATAAAGGAACATGCCAGTAAAAGGTTCTGGGTTGACGGCATTAATACAGTGATAGTTGGTCGCGTTAACGCCGGCAAGTCAAGCCTTCTGAACCGCCTTCTGAATGAGCAGCGTGCAATCGTAACGCCTATCCCAGGAACTACCAGGGATATCATTGAATCCACTCTTGATATTGGAGGCATACCCTTGCGCATTATGGATACAGCCGGATTTGGACGGACAAAAGATGAGGCTGAAAGGATAGGAGTTCAGCTAACTAAGAAAAAATTGATTGAAGCGGATTTTGCATTGATAATTGTTGATCAAAGCCGCCCTCTGAATCAGGATGACCTGGACATAATAGCCCAAGCCGAAAATAAAAACGCCCTGATCGTTATCAACAAAATCGATCTCCCCCCATGTATTGACGAAGAAACGGAAAACAACAAATTATCTGTTTTTCCCAGGGTACACATATCAGCCCTCACGGGCCAAGGGATCGACCAGCTAAGAGAAGCAGTCCTTAAGTGTCTGCTCCAGGAAGACACAGACTTTACATCATCCCATGCAGCGCCCAACTTGAGGCATAGAAAGGCACTAATGGATGCTTTGAGTTATTTCAGGGCAGCGGCAACAAGTGCGAGGCAGGACGCACCCATGGAAATAATTGCGCTGGAACTTAATAGCGGACTCGATGCACTGGGAGAAATTATAGGTGAAACTGCGGGTGAAGAGGTTCTGGACCGCATCTTCAGCCAATTTTGCCTGGGAAAATAGGACACGAGCCTGCCTTTATTAGATTATCGTATAAAATCAGTGTTCTTCAGTAAATATGTTCAGTTCACCAAGCGTCAGTAAAACACCTGCTAATCTTTAAAATACTCTTTAACCTGTTTTATGGCGCAATACTTTCCACACATCGTGCACACATCCTTTTCTGACGGTGGATTCTCCGCCCTGTATTTCCTCGCCTTTTCAGGGTCTATGGCTAATTTCATCTGTGACTCCCAATCCAAATTCTTTCTGGCCAGAGACATCTGCCTGTCTCTCTCTAGGGCGATCTTGTGTCCCCTGGCGATATCCGCCGAGTGGGCGGCTATTTTGGTCACCACAACCCCTTCCCTCACATCTTCAACACTAGGCAAACAAAGATGCTCTGCAGGAGTCACGTAACAAAGATAATCGGCCCCCGCCGCACCGGCCAAGGCACCTCCTATGGCGCAGGCCACATGATCGTAACCGGCCGCCACGTCGGTTACCAGAGGTCCAAGGACGTAAAAGGGAGCTTCGTGACAAAGCCGTTTCTGAAGCTTCACGTTGACCTCTATCTGATTAAGGGGAACATGTCCAGGACCCTCTATCATGACCTGCACATCCTCCTCCCAAGCCCTTGATGCCAGCTCTCCCAAAACCATCAGTTCATGGATTTGTGCTCTGTCTGTTGCATCTGCAAGACATCCTGGCCTCAAACCATCTCCTAGGCTCAGGGTAACATCATACTTCTTCGCTATGTTTAGCAGCCTGTCATAGTTCTCATAGAGAGGGTTTTCTCTGTCATTATGCAACATCCAGGTGGTCAGGAATGCGCCACCCCTGCTCACTATATCGGTAATTCGTCCCTCCCTTCTCAACATCTCAAGACCCGCCCTGGTAAGGCCACAATGAACAGTAATAAAATCTACGCCGTCAGCCGCCTGCCTTTCTATCACCTCGAAAATCTTATCCACCGTCATCCGGACTATTCCACCCTTTTCTTCAGCAGTCTCCACCACGGCCTGGTAAACAGGAACCGTACCAACGGGAACAGTAGATTCCACCAATACGGCACGGCGTGAAGAATCTATATCCCCGCCGGTTGAAAGGTCCATGACTGTATCTGCACCGGCCTCAATGGAAACCCTGACTTTATCCAGTTCCTGTGATAACAGGGCCCGGTCTGAAGAAGTGCCCATATTCGCATTTACCTTAACAAATAGCCTCTCGCCAATACCACATGGAACAAGCCCTTCGTGACTGGGATTAGCCGGAATGACAATCCTCCCCAGGGAGATACGGTCCATGAGCCAGTCAATATCAACCTGCTCCTTTTCAGCCACTATTTTCATTTCCGGCGTAACGATGCCGGCTCTCGCCTTTTTTAACTGGGTCATAACATCCTTTACCTGATCATAAAAAATGCTCCGACATGACTGCAGCAGTATCATGCCAAAGAATTAGACTTCCCTCCAAAATTAATGCAACGTCTTCAAACCTAGCTTACTTTATATCTTAAAAAAAAGCTATCAACGCACATGTGGGGTGTCAACCAAAATATGAAACTGCTGCATGCGCGCCTCTTGACTTTGACCCAATCTTCTCATATAAATCTAATTCAAAGCATGTCTATTAAATGTTTATAGGGCATGAATCCTTAAAAAGACACTCCTGATCTGGAATCGGTCCCAACCCTCTTGCGATTTGCCAGGTTTTTTTTGCCGGGAAACAAAGCCGATCGGTTCAGCAGAAGTTTATCACGCCCGGAGCAAATGAAATGAAAAAATTCATTAAAACATTCATATCCATAAATCCGACGTCTCTCACTTTCGCAACGGTGCTTTTTGTCGTGGTATGTTTTGTTATAGGTGTTCCCATCCTCGACCTGATAGAACTTAAAACTTATGATTTAAGGTTTCTCTCCCGGGGTGATCTGGAGCCTTCACCCAAGGTAGTTATGGCAGTAATAGATGAGAAGAGCCTTGATAATGAAGGCCGTTGGCCATGGCCCAGGGCAAAAATAGCCCGTCTCGTGGAGAAACTCGACCATGACGGAGCCAGGGTGATTGGTTTTGATATTGGCTTCCTTGAGCCGGATGAAAATTCCTACTTATCATTTATTAATCAGTTTGATAGCAAAATAAGTTCACTTAAAATCAAAAACAGTAATCTGGCTGAGTTTATAAGTAAGAGTAAAAATGAAGCGGATAATGATCTGGCACTTGCAAGAGCCATAAAGAATTCAAAGGCATCTGTAGTGTTAGGATATTTTTTTCATCTAAGCAAACGCGCGCTTGACTACAATATCGAGCCGGAGGAAATAGAAGCACGACTTAAGAATCTCGCCCCTTCAAAATACCCCTTGACCGTTTATGAAACCCAAGGGGCAACGCACGCTCCCTTTATATATGCATATGCACCTGAAACCAACTTGGATATTCTTTCTGAAGCAACTCGACACGCAGGTTACTTTAACATGCTGCCGGACAGAGATGGAGTAGCGCGTTGGATGCCTCTGATAATCCAGTGCAATGAGGACTTATTCCCTCCCTTGTCCGTACAATGCATTCGACAGTATTTTGAAGAGTCTCAGTCATTAGTCAAAGTAGCAGCTTATGGGGTAAAGGGGGTATCAATAGGCAAACGGTTCGTGCCCACTGATGAAAATGGACAAATGCTCATCAACTACCTAGGACCACCCAAAACCTTTCCCCATTTCTCTATTACCGATATACTTCACGGCAATCTCCCTGAGGGGACTTTTGAAGATAAAATAGTGCTGGTCGGCGCAACAGCGGTTGGCATTTATGACCTGAGGATTACCCCTTTCAGCCCTGTATTTCCAGGTCTGGAAGTGCACGCCACTGTTATTGACAACATCCTTAATGAGCGTTTTTTGAACAAACCTAAATGGGCAAGGATTTATGACCTCCTTGTCATCATTTTTTTGGGGACTATAACCGGCATTGTGCTCCCCCGCTTGAACGCCCTTAACGGGATTTTCTTTGCTTCAGGACTGTTCATCCTACATCTATTTGTTTCCCGATGGCTATTTATAAATTCAGGGATATGGTTCAACATCGTCTATCCTTTGCTGGCGATCACACTGGTCTACACCTCACTCACTGTTTATAGATATATCACTGAGGAGCGGGAGCGAAAAAAAATAAAAGGGGCATTCAGCTACTACGTATCAAGTTCAGTGGTAAATGAGATGCTCAAGTATCCTGAGCAGTTGAAGCTGGGGGGAGATAAAAGAGACCTCAGTGTTTTGTTCTCAGACATTAGGGGCTTCACTACAATTTCAGAAGGCCTTACTCCTGAGGAACTTGTCCAACTTCTGAATGAATATCTAACCGTAATGACAGATGTGGTCTTCAAATATGATGGAACCCTTGACAAATATATGGGTGACGCCATTATGGCAATATACGGGGCTCCTCTCTCACAGGAGGATCACGCATCAAGGGCATGTCATTCGGCGCTTGAAATGATGGAGGCTTTAAAAAAACTTAATGAGAAGTGGGTCAAAGAAGGTAAAAGGCCTATGGACATAGGAATCGGCATCAACACAGACATGATGATGGTCGGAAATATGGGTTCAGATCAGAGATTTGATTATACAGTCATGGGCGATGCTGTAAACCTGGGGTCACGTCTTGAGGGGATCAACAAGAACTACAAAACCAATATACTAATCAGTGAATTCACCTACGAACGCGTCAAAGGTGAATTCGTATGCATGGAAGTAGACTGCGTCAGGGTAAAAGGCAAAACAAAACCTGTCAAGATCTACCAGTTAATCGCCTACGGAAAAGTGAATGAAGAGCGTAAACGGATTATAGATCTCTTTCACAAAGGCCTTACCCTGTATAAACACCAGAAATGGGATGAAGCCATTGAGGTATTTCAGAAAGTGGGCGAAATGGATAAAAACATTTATACACCCATTCTCTATATAGATCGATCTATTGAAATGAAAACCGCCCCTCCAGGACCTGGCTGGGACGGCGTATGCACTCTGACGACCAAATAGGGCCTCTTGACATTCCTATTTCTAAGTCAGGGTTCTCGACTTGGGAGTTACCAGAAATATTTTAAGGTGTAATATATCAATTTCTGATATTCTAAAAAGACTTCCTTAAGATGCCGCCTTGTTTTCCACCAGGTATCCGCGCTGAAATCTGAATACTTTGACGGTACCACAATAATTTTTATTTCATCTTCTTCAAACACATGCTTGAAGGTCAACAGTGACCGTCTGGTATGAGTTGGGGAAGTAACTACTATCAAGGATCTGTAATTTTTCTCAAGCACTGCAGATCTCACGGCCAGTGCTTCTTCAATTGTGCTTTCAACAAAACTGTCAGAGACAAACATAGCGGTCCTCGGAACTCCAAGACCCTGTAAAACATCTATCAAGAGGTCTCGAGACTCAGAATAACGCACCCCCCTCTCCTCCAGAACGGAATATGCTGGAGAAAGCTGCTCTCTGGAGACAAATACCTGCGGGGCATAACCCTCTTTATAAATATCTGCAGTTTCCAGACCCCGTTCCGCTGCTTCTCCGGCCATACATATAATGAGATCCGATTTCTCTAAAGGATTTCTGACAATAAGATACTTACCAATACCCGTCAGAATGGGGGCATGAAAATAAAATATAACAATATAGACTACAATAATAAGGAAGATAAATAACTTGAAAAGATTTGGACGCCAGCCTTGGCCCTGAGGCTCTATCGGCCTGCTATCAATTTGAAAGTCCTCGTCGCTCTCAGAGGCCAATTCGTCCTCCCGGCTATCTGATAAAGGTGACTCCTTCTCTCCCCATTGATCAAGAGGTTTGGAGTCCTGAGAATTACTTTCATCAGCGATGAGACCTGGCCAGATATTTTTCATAGCGGTTCTCGAGGATGTAGCCGTTGAATCGACAGGGTGGATGGGCGTCTCAATACAATTATAAATTTAACAATCCTATAAATAAATAGCAAGTTCTGCATTTGCATAAGAAGGTATTGTCAAGACCTTGAATAAATAGAGTATTTTACCGCTATTATTGTAACAAAGACTACTTTGTTGTGGACACCCAGGCTCGCTTTAATGTAAATAATATTTGTGTTAGGTATCCCTAAGTATCTTTAAGTCCCTCTAACAAGAAAATCGAATACGCACGCTAATGATAAAAGTCAATTGCAGTGAATATCGCAGCTCCATGGAACTCCTGGGCCTTCGCTTGAGACTTAAGGAGGGAATAGCAGACCCCAAAGAAAAAAAAGAAATAGAGGAAAGGATCAGGGTCCTTGAAAAAGAACTCCGGGTTGATTAGCGGCTCAGATTTCCATTCAAGTATCAATGATGAGCGTAACCGGACCGTCGTTGATAAGATAAACCTCCATCACAGATCGGAATTGCCCCGTTGCCACGTGTATGCCTGATTCACGCATTAACTTAATGAAATGTTCATACAGCTCGTTGGCCTTTTCAGGTGGGGCTGCATCTGCAAATGAAGGTCTGCGGCCTTTTCGGCAATCACCTAATAGCGTAAATTGTGATATTATTAAAGCCTCGCCTCCAGTCTCTTTTAACGACAAATTCATCAGCGACCCAGTATCTGGAAAAATCCGCAGGTGGGCCACCTTATTTGCTAAATACCGGCAGTCTTTTTCTGTATCCTCCTTACCCACTCCTAGAAAAATCAGAAGGCCTCCAGCAATAGATCCAATTATTCGCCCCTTAACTTCTACCCTTGATTCTTTGACCCTCTGTATTACAGCTCTCATCGTATTAATTCTCCATATTCAACTAATACTCAGTTTGTTAAGTCAATGTCGAGCTCACTAATTCTCATCAACCCCTGCATATACGATTTTGCAGCCTATGATCTCTGGTCCAAACCCCTGGGTCTTCTATATATAGCCGGATTTCTAAGGCATTGCGGTTTTGAGATAAACCTGATCGATTGTTTGGACATACACAATCCTGGCATGAAAAAGTACCCTGCCTCCCAGATGCCCGCCAGACGCTCTTATGGAACCGGTAAATTCTGGCGAGAAGAGAAACAGAAGCCTACATCTTTACGAGACATTAAAAGGACTTACAGCCGTTACGGCATCTCAGAAGAGATTTTTATCCAGGAATTAAAGAAGTGCGGCAAACCCGAGGCAATCCTGGTAACCTCTCTCATGACATATTGGTACCCAGGTGTCAAAAACGCCATAAAACTGGCAAAACAGACCTTCCCCGGGACACCTGTTATACTTGGTGGAATCTACGCCCGACTTTGCCAAGAACATGCCTCTACACATATGGGAGCCGACATAATAATCACTAAAAATGATTTAGCTTCCGTAGTCAAGGATCTTAACGAATGCGGCATCTACACATTGGACACTTTTGAAAACTTGGAATATCTTCCATATCCCGCCTTTGACCTCCTGAGCGAGATTGATTACATCACTATCCTTACCTCAGTAGGCTGCCCTTATAGTTGTAAATACTGTGCAAGCCGTTTTTTAAATCCGCACTTCACTAAAAGGGCTCCCTTGGAAGTACTTGATGAAATCTTATACTGGCATAAGGAATTCGGCATTCGGGATTTCGCTTTTTATGATGACGCCCTGCTCGTCTCCTGGGAGAGACACCTGGGAGTGCTGCTTGAAGAATTGGCAAGACTCCGTTTGGGTCTAAGGTTCCATACTCCTAACGCCGTTCACGCGCGTGAGGTCACACCCGAGTTGGCACACCTTCTAAAAAGGACAGGTTTTAGGACTTTACGTCTTGGACTTGAATCCTCAGATTTCTCACTTCACTCTAAACTTGATGACAAGATTGCTGAAGGTGAGTTCGAAAGAGCAATAATGGCCTTACTCAAAGCGGCTTTCACTCCTAGGGAAATTGGGGCTTATATACTGATGGGGCTTCCAGGACAGACCTCATTATCCGTCGAAGACACTATTAATTTTGTGGGTAAAGCAGGAGTTACACCTTATCTATCCGAATACCCCCCCATACCATATACTTCTCTGTGGGAAGAGGCAGTAAAGTGCTCCGAATATGATCTCATTGCCGAACCTCTTTTCCAGAACAACACTCTGCTGCCCTGCTGGAATGAAGAGCAGCGGGCGAAGGTACCTCGCTTAAAAAAAAGGGTCAGAGAAATAAGAGAAAATTTAAGTTAAATAATGAACCCTTCAGCACAGCTTCAGTTGCCTTTCAAAACTTGCCGTTCCGAATCTCAAAGCGGGCAGAAAAAACTATGACCTGTTTATAACACTCGCAGCATATCCTGCGCTGAAACCGTTATCGATATTTACAACTGTTACCCCGGCGACACACGAATTAAGCATCCCCAGCAAAGCGCCGATACCGTTTAGACTGGCACCATAACCTACACTGGTTGGTACGGCTATTACGGGCTTATCAACAAGCCCTCCTACTACACTGGGCAGAGCTCCTTCCATACCTGCAACTACTACGATGACAGAGGCCTTCATTAGCCGTTCCTGATGCGCTAAGAGCCTGTGCAGGCCGGCCACACCCACATCGTATATGGTGTCAACCTCGTTACCCATAAAACGTGCTGTAATAGCCGCCTCCTCAGCCACAGGTAAATCCGATGTCCCGGCGCACATGACCAGCAGGGAACCCCGACCTGAAATCTCGATGGGGCGCCTGATTAAAGTAAGAACCCTCGCTCTCTCATGGTAATTCATGTCAGGAAAACTGGTTTTAAGCTGTTCAGCCTTTTCAGAAGAGAGCCGAGTCACAAGAACATTTTCACCTTGTGCGGAGATCTTATCCATTATTACCTGAATCTCCGAAACCTCTTTTCCCTCTCCGAATATGACTTCGGACAGCCCCCTTCTCAAACTCCGGTGATGATCAATACAGGCAAACCCAATGTCTTCAAAAGGCAAAAGCTTAAGCCTTTCAAGGGCATATTGGACCGTAACCTCTCCACGGCTAAGCCGATTCAGGAGATCCCTCAAAACATTTTGATCCAAACTCTTTAACCCTCCCAAATAAGTAGTGCCCCAAAAAAATATAAATGCTTTATTCTATTTAAAGTTTATATAATAATAAATTGAATATACTAATAAATCAAGCCCTCCTCCTAAAACCATGATTTGCGAAGGGCTGGTGCAGTTTTTCAGAGCTTGCTTTGTCCGAATATAAAAAAAGGAGGCGCCAGTGGAAGGATTTTACAACCGCATACTTGTCATAGATGTCACTTCCAGAACCTCTAAAACAGAAACCCTTCCGGATCGACTGCTTGAGGGCCGTTTTGGAGGAAAAGGCCTCGGCTCGCATCTACTGCTTCTGTATAATCCGCCGGGAGTCGAGCCTTTTTCTCCTGATAATCATTTGATCATTGCGACGGGCCCGCTTACAGCCTCTGCTATATGGGGCTCATGCAGATACGGAATTTTCACCAAATCTCCCCAGACCGGGCTATATTCTGAATCTTACTCAGGTGGCCGTGTCCCCGAAGCTATTGATTCCACAGGATACGATGCTATCTTGGTAAGAGGAAAAAGTGACAGGTTAATAGTTCTACACATTACCCCTGAAAAAGTCTCATTTCACGAGGCAGAGAATCTGAGGGGAAAAGACACTTACGAAACTGAAGATCAAGTCAGGAATCAATATTCCAATGTCGGGGAGGGCTGGAAAAACGGGGCGATCGTAATAGGGCCTGCCGGTGAAAACAAGGTCAGTTTTTCCGTCATTGAAAACGACTACTGGCGTTCTGCCGGACGCACTGGAGCCGGTGCAGTCATGGGAGCAAAGAAAATAAAGGCGATTCTTTTTTCGGGCACCCATAGAAGGACACTTTATGACAAGAACCTGGTGAAGAAACTATCCAAACAAGCTGCTGCAGAGGCGAAAGGCACCCCGTTAGTAGAGGGCTATAAGACAAAAGGAACCACAGGTATGGTAAGGGTCATGAATTCACATGGGGCCTTTCCCACTCGCTACTGGTCGAAAGGGAGTTATGAAAAATGGGAAAAAATCAGCGCTGAGGCCTTACATGACCGTTTTTTGGTTGAGCCTAGCGCATGTCTCAAGTGTTTTCTTGCTTGTGGGAGGTTGAGTAAACTCAAATATGGAAGACATGCTGGGCTTAAGATTGAAGGCCCTGAATACGAAACAATCTTTGCATTCGGGGGTCTTTGCTGTATAGACAGCTTAGAAGAAATAGCTTACCTAAACGATCTTTGTGATCGTCTGGGTATGGACACAATCTCCTGTGGGAACCTTTGTGCGTTTACCATAGAAGCTGCGAGGAGGCGCAAGATAGACCTCCTAATAGACTACGGAGATGTTGATGCCATCTCACGCCTGATCCATCAAATAGCTCACCGGAAAGGCTTAGGAGACATCATTGCCCGGGGAATCAAATTCGCCGCAAGAACCTGGGGTATGGAAGATATTGCAGTGCATGTGAAAGGGCTCGAACCTCCGGGATACGATCCGCGTGTGCTTAAAGGCATGGGACTGGCATACGCCACCTCAGATAGAGGGGCCTGCCACCTTAGAACCACTTTTTACAAAGCTGAACTGTCAAAAATGATCGAACCTGGCAGGGTAGAAGGTAAGGCCGAATTATTAATAGATTTCGAGGATAGGCTTACAATTTTCGACTCTCTTATATTATGCCGTTTCTACAGAGACCTATATCCCTGGGAAAACCTGGTAGAGATAATTCACGCAATTACAGGGCTTACTTTAAATCAGGACATTCTCAAAAAAACAGCAGCGGCTATTTCTGACGAAGTGCGGCGCTTCAACCTACGAGAGGGCCTAAAAAGGATGGATGACAGTCTTCCCCCCATGTTTCACAAAAAACCATTGGAATCGGGACAAGTCATTACTCCTGACGAAATGTCATTTATGCTCACGGATTACTACCGCTTGCGAGGGTGGGATGAAGAAGGCAACCCGCCGACACCAGCCTCAAATGAGGCCTTCCTCTCTAAGTAAAGTCATCGATCTATGCCCTATATCTGTAACACGGCTCAACGCCTTGGTAAGGTGACCTACCGACTCGGGAGCCACACCGGAATCGATCATGACTATTGCCTGTTCAATACTCTTTTCAACATCAATCCAGGAACCCTCCCGTGTTGCATTTTTAGCCAGGTGAATCTCGTTCACAATCATTCCTATTATCTGTCGAACCACCTTCTCCGCTCCCAGTCTTTCAGCTCCGGAGAGCGCTCCAACCAATGTCATAGATTCAGATATCCAGATAATACCCGACTTAACCTTCTCGCTTTGTGAAAAGGCAATTATGGCATCTTGGATCTTCATAGGGTCGTTACCTCCTCAAACCGTCTTGAAATTAATATCAGAAATGGACTATCGCATCAATCTACATTGGATCTCAAGTCTTTTCTATCTTTCGCATAAAGCATTTTATTTTTCCTTGACCCGAAGGCTTTTTCCTTATATGAGCTAGTCAAACAAAATTATATAAGGGACTTCAGACCGAGCTGACGTCCGAATCAGGTTTTCCTTTTCGCTCCCCGCATTCGAGGTATTTATAAATACATCAAAATTGAAAAAAGGATATAGATATGTACAACGCCAGTGATTTAAGAAAAGGCCTTAAAATCCAAATCGATAATGAACCCTATGTAGTTACGGATTTTCAATTTAGCAAGCCGGGTAAAGGGCAGGCCCTTTACAGATGTAAGCTGAAAAATATGATTACCGGAGTCACTATAGACCCCACCTTCCGCTCTGTAGATACATTTCAGCCTGCCGACCTGGAGGAACGAAAGATGCAGTTTTTGTACAGCCAGGACAATGAATTCTGCTTTATGGATGTGGAGACTTACGAACAAGCATTTCTGAATTCAGAACAGGTGGCTGAAGCACAAAATTACCTTATTGATAACCTGGAGGTATACATACTCTTTTTTGGAGACAGACCCATCGGCATCACCCTTCCAAACTTCGTAGACCTCACCGTGACCAGGTCTGATCCCTGGGCTAAGGGTGATTCTGTTGCCGGAGATACAAAACCTGTAACAGTTGAAACCGGGTATACACTTCGTGTTCCCCCTTTCATCAATGAAGGCGATAAGATAACTATTGATACTAGAAACGGAGAATATGTCACAAGGGTCAAAGGGTAACTCAATCCATGCTGAACAGAAAGTGTTGGCAGACCGCAAACAGGCGCTGTGGCTCCGATTCAGGATGTTACAGGCAGTTCGCCAGTTCTTTATTGAAAAGGGCTATATCGAAGTTGAAACTCCCTATCTCATACCAGCCCCAGCCCCTGAAGTGCACATCGATGCTATAACCGCAGGAAACCTATTTCTCCATACCTCTCCGGAATTATGCATGAAACGGCTGCTGGCGGCCGGATTCGACAAGATTTTTCAAATTTGCAAGTGCTTTCGCAAGGGAGAGAGGGGAGGGCTTCATCTCCCCGAATTTACAATGCTTGAATGGTATCGTACGGATATAGATTACGAGGGTCTTATGGATGAATGCGAGGAATTAATATCGCACGTAACAGTTAGGCTCGGCTTTGCAGGAGTGTTAGACTTCCAGGGAAAGAGGATAAGCCTTGAGCGCCCCTGGGAAAAAATTACGGTGACAGAGGCCTTTAAAAATTATGCGTCTGTATCACTGGAGTTTGCGATTCATACCGAATGTTTTGACGAAATCATGGTAAAAGAAATTGAACCCCGTTTGGGCAATGCAGGTCCGACAATACTCTATGATTATCCAGCCTCCATGGGAGCTCTGGCCAGATTGAAACCGGATGGTTCAGGATTCGCAGAGAGGTTCGAAATTTATATGGGTGGGTTGGAACTTGCAAACGGGTTTTCTGAATTAACGGACAGCGAAGAGCAAAGATTAAGGTTTACGATTGACGAGGAGAAGCGACGACTTGCTGGCAAAAAACCTTATCCTGTGCCCGAAAAATTCCTAAGTTCCCTCACGCAGATTCATGAAGCTGCAGGGATAGCACTGGGCATAGACAGACTTGCCATGATATTCTCGGACTCTCGAGAAATCGACCACGTAGTTTCCTTTACCCCCGAGGACTTGTAGGATTTCCTTGATAAGCCCTATAATTCAATGCTATAAAAACTCTTGTCGAAATCGCAGGAAAGATGACGATAATAAGGCATATATTTTTGTTTTAGGGGCAATGGATGTATCATATGGAAACCTCCACTAGTCAAATTTCAGACAGTAGAATCGTCAAATATAAATCTTCTAATAAGAAGTCAAGATGTCTATCCTGCGGCACAGACCAAATAAAACCCGGCAGGCGTTATTGCTCAAAAGAATGCCGGGGGCATATGAACTGGGTACTCTCGCTTTCAAAAGGACTCCTGAGAACGTTTAACGCCAGGTATGCGGCATTCTCCTTCACTAAAAATCATGTGATTTTAGATCTGCTTCCAGTATGGTCGAAAGAGGTCTCCAGATTTATTCAAGATAGAACTCCAGGCAACAGGCCATCAGAAGACCTTAAACGTCTCGTGCTCGAATCAGGCAGTCAATGGTACAGAATAGTAAACAATAGGAATTCCAAAAGCTATGCGTCTCTCCTTCTTTTACAGAAGAATAACAACAAAAATGTTGACCCTGAAAGTATTAAACCAAACAGAACCGAGCGCCTACGATTCTCCAAATTTGAAATAGACTGTTTGAAAATCCTCAAGCTTGAAAGAGAGGACCTGGAGACCCAGGGTTCTACCAGCAGGATAAAATCGGCTTACAAAAAAATGGCCAAGGTGCATCATCCCGACTTGGGTGGGGATGCGGAGAAATTCAAAGCATTGAATGAAGCTCACAAGCAGATGCTAATCTGGACCGAAAACCCTCAGTATACATACCGAAAGGCTCTCTATAACTGTTGGTCCTACGACGGAGCAACAAATCGATGGTCCCCACCTTTGTAGCCCACCGAGTTCTTTGCTATGTGAAAAGATAAAAATCACTCGGAAAAACTTTGTACCAGACACCTGGGGAAGAAAAAAACATGCTGAAAGAGATCAAAAACCGTCGAAGCATTCGAAGTTTCGACCAGACCGAAATAGATGACCAAACTATTAATTCTATCATTGAAATGGGGACCTGGGCACCTTCTGGATTGAATAACCAACCCTGGAAATTTTTTGTTATCCGGGACAGAGAACTTAAAAATGAACTCTCCACGCAAACAAAATATTCTAAAATTATTAGGGAATCAGCCGCCTGTATCGCAGTTTTTCTGGATTCCTCCAATAGCTACGACAGGACAAAAGATGTTCAGGCTATAGGGGCGTGTATACAGAACATGCTCCTTACTATTCATCATCTGAGCCTAGGTGGTGTCTGGCTGGGAGAAATCTTGAATAATAGAGATGCAGTCGAGGCCTTGCTGAAAGTGCCCGACAATCTTGAGCTAATGGCCCTAGTAGCTCTGGGAAGACCCTTAGAGACGGGGGGAAAGGGAATCAGGAAGCCATTGGATCAAATGATCATAGGAAGAAAATAGATCATTCGCCACACAATAAATCCCTGTAAAACAGAAATTTATCCCTATTCAAAAAAATAGTCTTTAGTTCAGGAAAAAGCATGATAAGCCTCAAAAAGCTATCGCTTATTACTAGGCCGGCCGAGCCTCCTACGGATCTCCAGTTCGTTGCCTCTGTCAGTGGGCCGATAAAATGACCGATTTTTTACCCCCTCCGGCATATATTCTTGTTTTACCCAAGCGCCAGGATAATTGTGTGGATAAAGATATCCCTGCCCGTATCCTGATTTTTTCATCAGTTCAGTCGAGGGGTTTCTAATATGCAGAGGTACCGGCATCGGCCCTGATCTCCTGATCTCCTCCTTTACCGCTTTTTCCGCTAGATACAAGGAGTTGCTCTTTGGAGCAGCGGCCAGATAAACTGCTGCCTGAGCCAATGCAAGCCCGGCCTCAGGAGGCCCGACCTTTTTCCACGCTTCAAACGCCGCCAAGGCTGTACCGAGGGCTTCAGGATCTGCCAAGCCTACATCCTCGGTGGCAAAACGAATCATCCTGCGCGCTATAAACAGCGGGTCTTCTCCGGCCATAAGCATGCGGTAAAGCCAATAAAGCGATGCCTGTGCGTCACCTCCCCTCAGGCTTTTGTGAAATGCTGAGATCAGGTTATAATGCTCTTCTCCATCCTTATCATAAGGCAGAGACTTTCTGCTCAAGGCCTTTTCAACGGTTTCAAGCTCCACTTCGATATGACGATTTCGCCCCTCATTACCCGCATAATAGACCACGCTTTCCAGATTATTCAGTGCGGCGCGAGCGTCACCGTGCGAGGTTTCTACAATGAGGGTCATTGCAGCAGGATCAATATTTATATCAAGTGATCCTAAACCCCGCTTATCATCCTCAAGGGCACGCTGCAGAAGGTGCCTAATTTCTTCTCCTGTCAGAGGATTCAATATCATAACCCTGCACCTTGAAAGAAGTGGTGGAATAACTTCAAAGGAGGGATTCTGCGTTGTGGCACCAATCAGCACTATAAGTCCGTTTTCTACGTAAGGTAAAAATGCGTCCTGCTGAGCCTTGTTAAAACGATGGATTTCGTCCACAAACAGAATCAGGGATTTTCCAGACTCTGATTTGACCTTTTCTGCCTCCGCAACAATCTGCCTCAACTCTTTGACTCCCGAGGTAACAGCTGAAAAAAAACGAAATGGAGATTGGGTATGCTCACCCATCAGCCTGGCCAATGTCGTCTTTCCTGACCCCGGAGGTCCCCAAAAAATCACAGAAAATACGCGACCGTTTCTCAGTGCCCTGGGTAGTGGGCAATCAGCAGCCAGCAGATGTTCCTGCCCTATAATCTCTTCCAGCTTTTCCGGTCTGATTCTCTCTGCCAGGGGAACCCCGGAAACCCCGTGAACGCACATTTTCAAGCCTCCCTTTTTAAATGAAGCCGGGAAATGAGGCCCAAAATCCGGTCCATATCCAGAGGAACACCCAATAAAAGATCTGCTCCCATCGTCTTAAAGAGATTATGGGCATTACCCTCTTCTTCCTCATAGTGGATTAGTGCCACCGGTAAGTCCGGCTTTGACTTCTTAATCCTTGTAACAATTCCTGAAGATTTGACGTTATAGGCGTGCATGTCAATAATGACCAGATCGAAATCACGCTTCTTTAAAGATTTTAATCCTTCAGCACCACTGGAAACAGCTGTAACTTTACCACCCTTACCTGTAAGTAACTGACCAAGGAGATCTCTGATAATATCATCGTCAGTAACAAGTAGGATCCTCACATTTTTTATCGAGTTCTTTGGGCTGCTCGCTCTGGAAAAAGAGGCCTTCGGAGCGAGCGGAAGTCTTATTGTAAAGGTGGCCCCCTGACCTTCCCGTCTAAGGAGTTCTATTTCCCCTCCGTGTCGGCGCACAACAGCATCCGCGAGACTTAAACCAAGCCCGGCCCTATTCCTGTCATCTGTTGTGAAAAAAGGATCAAAAATTTTTTCTCTTATATCTTCTGGTATGCCCACTCCACTATCTTGGATATAAATATGAGCAAACCCGGAATTCTCTTCAGCGGTCAGGTAAATCTCTCCTCCGAACGGAAGGGCCGCAACAGCATTCCGAATCATGTCAACAAATACGTCTTTTATCTCGTCAGCGCGTCCTCTGACTGGAGAAAGTGACCGCAGATAAGTTTTTACATTGATTTCTATACCGCGAGCCTCAACCTCATCCTTCCACTGGCTCTTGGTTTCTGTAACCGCATCTTTAACCGCCTGCTTGAGATCAAAGGGCTCCTCATCACTCATTTTCCTGTCGCACATTGCCAGATTCTTCAGTTGTCCAATGATGCGGCCTCCTTTTTCAGCAACCACTTGAGCCCTTTTCCTTAATTCATCTATGTGGTTCTCAGTCAAAGATACAATATCTTCTTGACTCCGGGGGAGTTCGTATAGGAGCCTCATACAGCGATCGAATTCCTTCCCCACACCCTGAGCCATGCGTGCAAGGACCTCTGCTTTATGGGCCTGGGTGATCTGTTTCTCCAACTGTTTTTTTTGGTCCAATGGAGTCAGACTGACGACAAAAGCCCTTTTTCTCTCATGCCTTATTTTTTTAACCTGAATTTCATAACAAAAAGGCTTTCCCTCTGGATTGATGAGATGGGTTTCATATTGATTCGGTACTGATTTGCCTGAAAGTCTCCTTTGATGTAACCCTTTTAGATACTCCCTGTAATAAGGATGGACGAAATCAAGAAAATCACGTCCAATAATCTCTTCCTTCGAACACCCCATCTGCTCCCACGTGGTTTCATTAGCAAGAATTATCTTACCGTCCTGTATCACAACTACTCCTGCAGGGATGTTATTGAATAGCCTGTGGGTATCCCTTAAGACTTTTTGAAGGGTGCGGTTTTCCTGGCCAAGAGCCAGAAATTTCTCCCGCAATACCTGATTTTCCTTTTTGAGCCGCTCAATTCTTTTCTTAAAGCTCCTCTCCTGCCCTGTAGTCATTCCTTCAGTCCTTGCCGTGAAGTCTTATTTTACTTTTAAAAGCACCTTGATGATTATTTATGTATATCGTATCATACTGAACTATGCTCTTACAACTGGCAAGGTGATTTCCAAAATAGTCTATATCCCTTTCTGCGAAACTCCTATTAAAATCTAAACGAGGAAAAAGTGACACATCAATCCCCTTTTGCTCATCTTCATGTACACACAGAGTACAGTCTCCTGGACGGAGCCATCCGCATAGACCGTATGCTTAAAAAATGTCAGGAACTAAATATGGAAGCCGTAGCCATAACCGATCACGGTAATATGTTTGGCGCAGTTCAGTTTTACTCCCAGGCTGTAAAGGCAGGTATCAAACCGATAATCGGTTGTGAGGCATATCTGGCGCCAGGTGACCGTCGGGATCGTTCTCCACGTTCAGATGGCAGTCCCAACGCCTTTCACCTTGTCCTTCTCGTTATAAATGATGAGGGATATAAAAACTTGAGCAGACTGGTTACCCTGGGTCACCTTGAGGGATTCTATTATCACCCTCGTGTAGATATGGAACTTTTACGAAAATATAACGGTGGTCTCATCGCCCTTACTGCGTGTCTAAAGGGATCGGTGCCTTTTCATATCAATGCCGGCCGTATTGAAAAAGCCAGGGAAAAAGCACAAGAACTGGCATCAATCTTCAATAACGGCCGACTCTACCTCGAAATACAGGCCAATAAGCTACCCGAACAGATTAAAGTCAATGCAGCTCTGCGCGAAATCTCCAAGGACCTCTCTATTCCCCTGGTGGCCACCAATGACTGCCATTATCTCAACAGAGAAGATGCAGAGGCCCATGATGTTCTGCTGTGCATTCAGACCGGCAAATCGGTCGATGATGAAAAACGGCTGAGATTCTCCTCGAATGAATTTTATTTCAAATCCCGTGACGAAATGATGGAATCACTGGGAGGCTTTGAAGATGCCATTGAAAATACAGCCGAGGTCGCAAGTCTATGCCAGTATGAAATGGAGTTCGGCAAATATAAATATCCTGTATTTGATGTGCCTCAGGGCCAAAGCCTTAACGATATGTTGACTCAAGACGCGAGGTCCGGACTGGAAAAAAGGCTGGCCCAAAAAATCGAGAAAGAGGGGCCACTATCGAAGGAGGCAGTTCAGGAATACCGGGATCGGCTGGACTTTGAACTCAGTATCATACATAAGATGGGATTTGCAGGTTACTTTTTGATAGTAGCGGATTTCATTGAACATGCAAGAAAACTTGACATTCCAGTAGGGCCTGGACGGGGTTCAGCTGCAGGATCCCTTGTAGCCTACTGCCAGAAAATTACTAATATTGACCCAATAAAATATGGACTCCTGTTCGAACGATTCCTGAATCCACAGCGCATAAGCATGCCGGACATTGATATCGACTTCTGTATTAACGGAAGGGATGAGGTGATCCAGTACGTGGCGGAAAAATACGGCCGTGATAACGTCGGGCAGATTATCACCTTTGGTAAGATGAAGGCTAGAGGGGTTATACGAGATGTGGGCCGTAGCCTTAATATCCCTCTTGGTGAGGTGGACCATATAGCAAAGCTGGTCCCTGAGGGTCCTGGAGTAAGCCTTGATAAGGCTATTCAGGAAGAACCTGAACTTCAGCGGCTGGAAAAAGAAGAGGGCCCGGCCAGAAAGCTAATCAAGATATCACGATCTTTAGAAGGTCTCGCCAGGCATGCCTCTACTCACGCCTCAGGTGTAGTTATTTCTGATAGGCCCCTCGTTGAGTATCTTCCCCTCTTTAAAGGGCCCAGAGATGAAATTATGACCCAATATACAATGGACCGTATTGAACAGCTTGGACTCATAAAATTTGATTTCCTTGGCTTAAAAACTCTGACAGTCATAAAACAGGCCCTTAAACTGATAAAAGAAACCACAGGCCAAAGGGTGGATATCGATAACATTCCACTGGATGATAACGATACTTATAAGCTCGTTAGCGATGGCAGGACAACCGGAGTCTTCCAGCTTGAAAGTTCCGGCATGAAAGAACTACTCCGTAAACTCAGGCCGGAAGTATTCGAAGACATGGTAGCTCTTGTGGCCTTATACAGACCAGGACCCCTTGGCAGTAACATGGTGGACGAGTTTATCCAAGGAAAACATGGAAAGGTAAAAATCAAGTATCTCTTGAACCAGCTCGAACCCATTTTAAAGGAAACATACGGCGTAATTCTTTATCAGGAACAAGTGATGAAAATAGCACAGATTCTTGCAAATTATACCCTGTCTGAAGCTGACGAACTTAGAAAAGCCATAGGCAAAAAAAAACCCGAGGTAATGGAAAAACATAGGATCCGTTTTATAGAAGGAGCTACAAAAAACGGGGTTAGAGGAAAAACCGCTGAAAAGCTATTCTTTTTGATTGAAAAATTCGGCGGTTATGGATTCAATAAATCCCATTCCGCAGCATATGCAATGATTGCCTATCAGACTGCATATCTTAAGGCCCATTTCCCGGTTGAGTTCATGGCAGCTCTTTTGACCCTGGATATGGGCAACCAGGACAAAACCATTAAGAACATAGGTGAATGTAGGGGTATGGGTATTGAAATCCTGCCGCCGGATATAAATGAGAGCCAGGCGGACTTCTCTGTAGTTGAAGGGAAAATTCGTTTTGGACTGGCAGCAGTCAAAAACGTGGGGATGAAAGCAGTAGAGTCTATTATTGAAGAGAGATCGAAACATGGTCCCTTTGACGACCTACTCGCCTTCTGTAAAAGGGTGGAAGGTTCCAAGGTAAACCGCAGAGTGCTTGAAGGTCTGATCCAATGCGGAGCGTTTGATTCTACCGGCGCCTATAGATCCAGGCTTTTTGCCGCCCTGGATGATGTCCTCAAAATGTGTGGTGCAAACCAGGATCCAAATCAGCTCAATATGTTCGGGCAACTGGACATAAAAAACGGAGGTATACCCGGACTTTTTGAACTCCCGGAAATTCCGGAATGGGATGAGAAGGAAATCTTGAGAAAGGAAAAGGAGGCCCTCGGGTTTTACATCACAGGACATCCACTTTCAAGATTCACTAAGGAAATAGATAGAATCGCTACATGCTCGATTCAGGATCTATCGGCCCAGACTGACAAGGCTCAGGTCAAACTTGCCGGGGTCGTAGAAAATTTAAAAATTAAAAGGACCAAGCGTGGCGATAAGATGGCCATCATATCTTTGGAAGACCTTACCGGATCAACAGAAGTTATACTTTTCCCTGACCTGTTCAATGCGACAGCTACTCTCCTGAAAAACGACGAGCCCCTGCTCATTGTCGGGAGCGTGGAGATGGGAGATAACTCTGCCAAAATTATTGCCAGAGAAATCGAGTCCCTTAATACCATCAGACAACAGACTACAAAGGCTATTGAAATTAGTGTTGAAGATGGAGCCATATCCAGAGAGGATATAGAAGACCTTCGTGATATCGCATTCAGGTATCCCGGGGGGTGCAAGCTTTTTTTTAAGGTGAAGAGTTCTGATGGAAAAGAAACCTTGGTATCAGCGCACGATCGTTTTAATGTTCTCTTATGCCCAGAACTCATATCGGAATTAGAGTCCTTGGGAGGAAGCAATATCGAAATTATCGCCTGACGGACCCATCTTTTAATTTGGCAAAAACCTTCATACCCTCCTTTACTGATATACCCGCCGGAATGACTATACAAGTAAACGGAACAGAGAAACAGGCGGGTTTCTCCTCGCGGCTTCAATGCACCAAAAAAACCAATCCCCGAATGAGACCGGGGAAAAAATCAGACACCCTGTCTGCAGGAGCCAGCCAAAAAGTCTTGAAATAACTTGAAATCCTCTGGAGTGTCTATATCTATATCATTAAAAAGCCCTTCCGGTTCTACAAGGCATACTGAATCCTTGTATTTCAGGAAAAGTGATTTCGCTCCCCTGTCACCTTTCAAATTGAAGAGTTCATGATAGAGCTCATGGCTAAAAATGACCGGATGGGAACGCCTTACCCCAGTTTTGACAGCTCCAATAAGCCTGTTAGACTCCAGGTAGTGGCGAATCAACCAGTTGATTTGACTGGAATATACACAAGGCATATCCCCCAGCATTATCAAAGCATGTCTGTGACTCTCTTTTATCTCCGATAATCCCGCAATAATAGAAGAACTCAATCCCTTTTCGTAGCACTGATTCTCTATGACATCCAGTCTAGGATCCCTGAGAACACGGCCTAGCGCCTTTTTTATTTCTTCTGCCTTGTATCCCAAGACGAGAATGACTCGGTTCAGATTGGAACCCAGGGCCTCCCCGAGCACCCTCCCCAGCATTGTCTGACCCTCTGCAGGCAATAACTGCTTGGGCTTACCCATGCGGGTGGAAGCCCCGGCAGCAAGTACCAGACCGGCTACATTTTCCTCATCCGGATTCATGAAAATTAAACCCTTTACCCTTGTCCTGTTTTCCAGCCCGGCAAAAACAATAATTTGAAAAGCTGAAATATACTATAAGGATCAGCCAATTTTTGACAAAAAACAGCTATTTCGTCAGAATAAGAACAACACAAAGAGTATGAGTTTCGTGGAAAAGCCTGTCGAAGCCGATTTCAACACAATACAAAAATCCAAGGAAATATCCTGTATTATGCCGACAAATATTTTCCCCCGAGGTTGATGATCACTTTTCTTCCTCTCTCTCCTTGGCCTGCTGTATGAGCTCTATCAGCGAAACAATCTTCGGCTTGGGTTTTCCAGGGAACGTCTTTTCCCACTGCTCCGCCGTTAGATTTTTCTTCAAATACAGTTCAACCTGAAAATGATCATGCCAGCAGTCAATAATCCTGGAACAGGGTAAGCCTCCGTTTTCTGAGCGGCAGTAGGAAAAATATATCTGATGACCCAGTCTTGGGCATCTAATCTTATAATCATCTTTTGGTGGGCTGTCAGGCTTTTGCATATGGTTTTCACTGGCAGGTAGACCCGAAGGCCCATCAGGGCCTTCGGGGTGATTAACTGATAAAATGTTTTCAGCCGGTAAATTGCTTTGGTTTCGGCAAATTTTTTATATCATCTAAAGCCCTTTGAATCTGTTCCTCTGCAAGGGCGTGGTCAAACAGCTTTCCAGACAAGTAAGCCTCATAGGCAGCCATATCCACCAACCCATGACCACTCCAGTTAAAAAGTATCGTTTTTTCCTTGCCCTCTTCTTTTGCCTTGAGCGCCTCCTGGATCACTACGGCAATCGCATGGTCCGTTTCGGGGGCGCTGATAAAACCCTCGGTCCTGGCAAAGGTGATGCCGGCCTGGAATGTTTCAAGCTGAGGTACAGCAACCGGACGAATCAGATTGCTCATTACCAACTGACTTATTATAGGTGCCATACCGTGATACCTGAGTCCACCGGCGTGAATGGGCTCTGGCACAAAGGTGTGACCCAAGGTGTACATGGGAAGAAGGGGGGTCATTTGAACCGTATCTCCGAAATCATATGCAAACGGGCCTCTTGTCATGGTAGGGCAGGAAGTAGGTTCAACACCTATTATATCAATCTCCTTTCCATTGATCTTATCGCGGACAAATGGGAGACAAATACCCGCAAAATTGCTGCCTCCCCCGGCACAACCAATGACCACATCAGGATAGTCGCCGGCAATGGCCATCTGCTTCTGGCACTCCAGACCGTTGATAGTCTGGTGGAGCATAACATGGTTTAAAACGCTTCCCAGAGAATACTTGGAATTCTCTCCTGTAACTGCCGCTTCCACAGCTTCACTGATAGCTATACCAAGACTTCCAGGAGAATCAGGATTCTCAGCTAAAATACTCCGGCCAGCCTTTGTCTCGGTGCTGGGACTGGCCACACAGGTCCCGCCCCAGGTTTCCATCATCACGCGACGATATGGTTTCTGCTCGTAGCTCACCTTAACCATATAGACCTTGCATTCGAGGCCAAACAGTGCACAGCACATGGCCAAAGCGCTTCCCCACTGGCCTGCGCCTGTCTCTGTATAGATCTTCTTGGTCCCAGAAATCTTATTGTAATAGGCTTGTGCGATAGCAGTGTTAGGCTTATGACTTCCAGCCGGGCTGACCCCTTCGTTTTTGAAGTAGATCTTGGCAGGCGTATCCAGATGTTTCTCAAGCCCGTAAGCCCTGTATAGAGGTGTAGGTCGCCAAATTAAGTATTTTTCCAGCACCTCCTCAGGAATATCAATGAACCTCTCCTGACTCACTTCCTGCTCAATGAGAGGCATCGGAAAAATTGGTATGAGATCCTCCGGACTGACTGGTTGCCCTGTACCTGGATTAAGATCTGGCTCCAGTGGGGTAGGCATATCTGGGAGGATATTGTACCATTGTCGTGGTAGCTCAGACTCTGGCAAAAGAATCTTTTTGGCCTCCATTACTCCTCTCCTTTCTTCACTGTCTGTTATAGTTTGTAGTTTTAACCCGCCAAACTCCTGTGCGGGCGGTCCTCAAATCGAATATAATTGGCCGACCCCTTTTACGATTTACCCTGCCTGGGGATTTCAGTCTAAACCAAGGGAGGCAAAACCTATGTCTCAACCGTATTTTGAAAAAACTCGCTCTGGAACCGGGCTCCCACAAAATAAACTTTAAAAAGCCCTGGAATCCTTTTAGTTTTAGAAAAATCTCATCCGGTTGCTGAATTCCTTTCAGAATGAGAGCTGAAGTTAGCTGTTTTGCGCTTCAAAGTCAAATCATTTTCAGCAAGTTACATAGAGTATCGTCACTGGAAAATTAGGGCGCTCACATCCTCTCTGTAACATGAATCTTCATATCTTTTCCGTCAAAAAAGGTGAGGGAAAAATCGGCTGCTTCTTTCGGGTCATATAGTTTACAGCTAAAAATGTCTATATAAGCCGTATTGGTAAGCTCGGCAAAATGACCCGATACAAGAGAAGTCTCAACCAGTTGAATCATTGAATAACCAGCTACGCGCTCATTCTCTCCAAAACGCACCACCTGGCAGTCTCCGAATCTTCTCACATTGATAATATCACAAAGACGAATAACATAATTTTTGATGTGGTCCGCATTTCGAATACTACCGGCATTACATTCATATATATCCAGGCTCGTCAGCAGACCCCAGGGAGTCTCTCCATTTTTGCTCAAAAACCTTTCACTCATAGGTATAAACCTCCAGGTAACAATCACCGTTCCGGCGGATATTTTAAAAAAGGCCTGAAAGTATACAATGAACTGATCTATAGCTCAATAAATACTATAATTAATCCGGAACCATTCCTCAGCATGATTACCAGACTTATGTGCCTGAAATATTCACATTCAATAGGCAACCCGGAATATGTCTAAAACTTAACTGGCAACTCTGTAATTTCAGACAGCAATCGTAGAATTTCTTATTTTTCAAAAAGCAGTTACAGTATGCAGCCAAGTATATCTTTGTCAAGTATCCGGATCTATCCGGATTCATAGTTTTATCAAAAAACGGGATAATTGGATTACTTGACGATTTGCCTGACGTTAAAAGATACGTAAGCAAAGAATTCAATCAAACAGACGCAAAAGGCTAAGGGGGTCAACACGGCTGTTTCCAATACGTGCTCCCCAGTGAAGATGAGGGCCTGTAGCACGACCAGTTTGCCCCACCAACCCCAGAACCTGACCACAAGACAACTTCTGCCCCTCCTTCACATTAATCTCAGAGAGATGAAAATACATTGTGAAAAAACCCATGCCGTGATCCAGGAAAACAGACCGACCGGAAAAAAAATGGTCACACGTCAGTGCCACAATGCCATCGGTCGAGGCTCGGACCGGGGACCCCGTCTTTGATCGGAAGTCAACCCCCGTATGTGGTGATCTCGGTTCATTATTAAGTATCCTGTGTGCACCAAAAGGAGAAATCACATCCCCTGTTACAGGAGCAATAAATTTTTGTTTCCACTGCTTCTGCTTTAACGAAGTTCCCCAGACACGTTCCAGATCCTTTTTCTCCCGCTTGACACGAGCAAGATCGTCCTTGCTCAAGGTAACCATCTTTGTCGGCAGACTGATTTTCTGCACAGGAAAGTCCTCCTTCAGAACGTTGAATTTAAGGATCACAGGAGAATCGCTGGCCTGTGCGTTTGACATATTAAGTGTCATGACTTCCGCACCTGGAGAGGAATTCAAATCTATACCTATTATTGCCTGAAATAACCCGCCTCCCTCTTGAGAAAAACGCAGTAACTTACCTTGCCACTCACCGTAGACTGCTTCGATGTAAGACGAGCAGAAAACACTTACAATGGCCGCGTCCCCTTGATAAAGAATTTCTGGATATAAACGTACTTCCAATAAACCGGTTTTTTCAGTTTCGGCCCGAACAAGAGGAACTAGAAACACAAAAAGTATTATTATAACTACCGTAGAGACGGCATTTCTAAAAAAGGAATCAATAAAATCAATTGATTTCATATTATAAAATCCGCCGATATGAAATGAATTTAAAAAAACAACTTGACCCTGCCTTCAGGCACCTGGGGCAGAGAGTACTATCTTGGCAGTATGCCTTTCTGATTCAGCGTAGTCTGTTCAGGAGATAAAAAGATTGTTAGTGGAAAAATTTGGGTCGCTTGTGAGATTGACGCCCAGGCGTCTCAAACCTGCTTCGTCACCCGGTGTCGGTATGTGGGTCATGTGAACCTCACATCCCCTAAGCTCTTTCAATTTCTCCATGGCCAGCTGAGCTGCCGGATTCGTGGTGGCGCTGATACTCAATGCAATCAGGGTCTCTTCGAGGTCCAAGCTCAGGGATTTTTCAGTCAGAATTTCTGTTTTCAAATTTCTTACAGACTCGGTTATATAGGGAGGCAACAACTTTATCTTTTTTGGAATTTCTGCTAGGTGCTTTATTGCGTGAACCACCAAACTCGAAGCCGCGTGAAAGAGAGGCGAATTATAACCCGTGACAATATCCCCCTGCTTCAGAGCTATAGCCGCACCGCAATAGATCCCTTCATTCCCCTTCTCCTTTTGCCGGGCTTCCTCAGCCGCCCTGCGTGCCGGTTCGACTACATTCCTTGATGTTGGTTCTAGGTTGAAGTCTTTGATAAGCAACTCTACTCTCTGTACGGTTTCCTTATCTTGGAAGCCCATCATATACTCACAACGATATCGAAAATATCTTCGAATAACCTCCTGCTTAGCCGCCTCTCTTGCACCTTCATCATCTTTTATGGCAAAACCTACCCTGTTCACTCCCATGTCGGTAGGAGATCTATAGGAGGATTCACCTCCCGTTATCTTCTGCAATATTCTCCTGACAACAGGGAACGCATCTACATCACGATTATAATTCACTGCTCTTTTGTCATATGCCTCCAGATGAAAGGGGTCTATTAGGTTGAAATCCCTTATATCTGCAGTCGCAGCTTCATATGCCACATTAAGCGGATGTCTCAGAGAAAGGTTCCAGACAGGAAAGGTTTCAAACTTAGCATACCCTGATCTTATACCCATCCTGTGGTCGTGGTAAAGCTGAGAAAGGCAAGTGGCCAGCTTGCCGCTACCGGGACCCGGCCCGGTAACCATGACGAGGGGTTTTCCGGTTTCTATATATTCATTGGAGCCGTAACCTTCATCACTGACAATCAAGTCCACATCGGTCGGATAGCCTTTTGTATATCGATGCGTATATACTCTGATGCCTCTCCTTTCTAATTTATTCTTGAAAAAAATCGCTGCGGGCTGATTTTCATACCTGGTAATCACCACGCCAAGTACATCTATTCCCCAGCCGCGCAGATCATCGATCAGCTTGAGGGCGTCAGAGTCATACGTTATGCCGAAATCAGCTCGTATTTTTCTCCTTTCAATATCACCGGCATAAATACATACCAGGAAATCCGCCTGGTCTTTCAATTCCTTAAAAAGCCTCATTTTTATATTGGGGTCATACCCGGGAAGGACCCTGGAAGCATGGTAATCATAAAGAAGTTTGCCTCCGAATTCGAGGTACAGCTTATTATCGAACCGTTTAACTCTTTCAAGAATTTCAGATGTCTGCTCTCTTATATATTGTTCATTATCAAAGACCTGTTTCTCTTTCATTCTCTCCCGTTATCCCTCTTTCTGCAAAAAGCTACAGATTGTCCCAAAAAAGATACAACTTAATAAAAATATATATCTTTATCTCTTTGGAAACAAACCTGGATTATTCTTTAAAAAGGACATACCAAAATGAAGGCTTAACATTCTCTTGGTATTCTGTCTCTTAGGTTGTTTACCACTATCCCCCTAGTCGAATTTTTCTTTGTAACTAGCTCCTCCACTCTTCCATCTTTCCTGACGTGATATTCTTTGTCTGGAGTTTTCAACAGGGGGAAATACTCTCCTTCGATATCCTCATACAGTTCCACTCTCATCAAACCTTTTTCAGGATTCTCAACATCGACAATACCGAGAAGGCCATCTTTTTCTATCACCTTGTAAGCGCCTTTTTTAGACTTGTACCCTACCATATCACCTGAAAAATGATGAACATAAACATCGGCGTCAAAAGAGTACAGCTTTCCTTTTACCAATTCATAGGCTTCCCCATCTCTAATGACCAGTCTTTTGCCCGATGTAAGCACCGGCCTCCAGGCAGTGAAATTGTCGGGATTGTGAGTAAAAAACAGTCTGTCTATAGGAGCCTTTTCAATGTCAGGGTAATCAGTATGTACAACGCTGTTTTTTCTGGCCACATCATGAATAACAATTGAATCGTTATATGCATTCATGGCGGCTTCATATCGTTCTCGACTCCAAGTCCTTTCGATGAAATCATTTATATCTCCATGAAGTATTGAACTCTTTTCGAAATCCTCTCGGCTGATTTTGTCAAAATTCTGAGGCCTGTATTCTTCATAAAGCTCCTTCCAAAGAGATGGCTTGTATACCGTATCTGCACTAAATAGAAGGCTGCTTCCATCAACTATGAATTTAAATGCTATGGTAGGTACCCCATGCCAAACTGAAGATTTTATGGCTTTTACAGTCAGCCCGGCATCCTCGTCAAAATAGTCATTTCTGTTTTCCTCATAAAAACCCGTAGAGGAAAAAGGATAGTAGCTTTCCGGCTCTATCCATTCCCCGCTTTCATTGTCTCTAAAAAGCAATCTCGGACGATTCGCAAGAGGATTTATAAAAATTTTGGCCTTTTCCGGGCCGATATTGTTTCCCTGCCTGTCCTTAACCTCATAGTAATAATAACCCTTTTTATTCCTGCTGAGGCTTATAAAATATCTGCTTCTTGGACCTATAATTACCTCTTCAACCATATTTCCGTAAGGCATATCAACTATCCTTTTTGAATCAGCAGAAAGGGATCTTTCAAGCGCCCCTTTAGAGTTCTTTGCGAATTCATCAAGGATTGTCTCTGAAGATATAAGCTTTACCCTGTGCTTAAAAAGGGGATTATAAAAGGTGAAAAGGACTATATCAGTAAACCACCGCTTATGATCTTCATGGGAATGACTGGCAAAAACCCCCCTGATTCCAGCTATTCCATCATATCCGAGGGAGGGAAAAACAGGAGATCCGCACTCCAGTAAATAGGCAGACCCATTCACAGTGACCATGTAGCCACTGCTCTCACCATTCATAGAAAATGGACTGGTATTACCTATAACGTCAAATATGATATCCTGACCCATGAGCTTATCCGAAGTAATTTGGAAAATCTGGTTTTATATTTTCGCATTCGTGATAATTATTGCACAAGTCTGAAAATGTCAAACAATTATTGAGGCTTAGGCCACATTAAAAAACTAGGTTTCCATCGGTCACCGATATTGACCCTCTGCGCAATATTGAAGAAATTATTTTTTTTGTAAATAAAAGCCCTATTTTTCCTTGAACTGCTGAAGGGATTAAATTAAGTTTAAGTTCAACTTAATTATACTCAAAGTTTCTCCTTTAGCTGGCTTAAACAGAACTTTGCGGCCTAAGGGGGGGGTGATAACCCTTATGAATTGATTAGGATTTTGGAATGACCAGGCTCCGGCAATAACAAAAACCTTGAAAGGAGTGCATAATCATGACCATGGATAATCAGGCCATACTGCTGGAAAAAAAGGACCGTATCGGATATATCACTTTTAACAGACCCGAAAAACTGAATGCCATTCGTTGGGAAGATTACCTCTTGCTTGATGATCTGATAAATGAGTGTGAAAAGGATGAGAACATAAGGGCAATTATTCTTACTGGCAAAGGCCGTGCCTTTTCAGCAGGCGACGACCTGGAAGGTTATCCAGGATCTGGAAATGAAGAAGTTATAAAGGGTGACCCCGGTGGTGCGCTGATGATTGAAGGCAAATACCTTGAGCTACAGCTTTCCGGGTATCAGATTCCTTTACAAAAAACCTGTAAGACACTGTTGACCTCGGCGAAGGTGTCCATCGCAGCGGTCAACGGCGTCTGCTGGGCACCGGAAATCCTATATGCCATGGATTTCGTGATCGCTGCCGATGTCGCGACCTTTGCCCAGGGTGACGTGCGTAACGGCCTCTGCCCAGGAGGGGCTTCAACCCAGCTCCTTCCCAGGCTCCTCGGTAGGCGCAGGGCAATTGAATTTCTTCTTATGTCGGAAGAAATATCAGCCCAAGAAGCTTACAGGATCGGTCTGGCCAACAAGGTGGTACCGCTTGATCAACTCCTTGAGCAGGCCGAAGCCTTGGCGAAAAAACTGATGACACGACCTGCGAGTTCAATCAAGCTTGTAAAAACGGCCCTGACAAAATCCCACGACATGCCGCTTGATCAAGGACTGGAATTTGAACAGTGGTTATGCAGCATTTCACTACAGAGCGAGGCCTTTCAAACCTTTTTTAAAAAATTTCAAGAGAGGAAAAAACAGAAGCGCGGTTAACACTATCAGCTACCACCGCCCCTGTCCGATGTGATAGGTTATGTCATAAACGCTCACATCACTCCAAGCTCTTGGACAGGCGGCGGACTAGGGTTGTTGCAAAATTCTTGAAAAAGAGTAGTTGAATAGATTCAGATAGCCTTTCCACCAGGGCCGGGGGAATCTCCATAAGTATACAGTCGCTTTCGGCCATCACCGTAGCAGACCTCCCCTGACCGGCGATATAAGCCATTTCCCCAAAACACTCCCCGTCGGAAACCTGGGCGATGACTTCGCGCCCTTTTTTGATATTGAGGCTGCCACTCAGGACAATATAAAAGGTGTCTGAAATCTCTCCCTCCTCAACAACCACCTTTCCCCTGGGAACTCTTATTATATGATTTGCTGATAACAGTTCTCCTAGCTGATCCCTTGTAAAGTTGTGGAAAAAGGGAACATGATGGATATAATCGACCATATCACCCATTTCCTCGTTATCCACCCCTCCGGTTAATCCTCTTAAAGACACCCTAAGATCATCTGCAAAGGCCATACAGGTCGAATAGCGTTCCGCTATGTCCTTGGCCAGAGCCTTTCGAATAATCTGGTCTAGGATTTGAGGCAGTTCGGGGCGAATCTTTAATATCGATTCAGCTTCTTCATTGATAATCTTATACATAATTGAAAAGTGATTGCTTCCTAAAAAGGCCTTCTGTCCTGTCAAAAGTTCGTAAAGCACGCACCCCAATGAAAATATATCGGTCTCTGATCCGACCACTTTGTCCTCGGCCTGCTCAGGAGACATGTAGCTGGGAGTACCGAAAATGCCTATCTCAGCGGTTTTATCAGTGATCTGTGCTATACCGAAATCTGTTATTTTCGCCCTCCCTTCACTTTCATCAATAATGATATTGGAAGGCTTTATATCTTTATGTATCACTCCGCGCTTATGAGCGTAATCAAGACCGTTACACGCGTCGAGAGTGATTTGGACCACCCTTTTTAAGGGAAGAAGGGAATCCTTCTGGCAAAATTTCTTGAGGGTAGGACCATCTACATACTCCAAGGTGAGATAACAAAAATCCTTGTACAAATCAGCATCGTATATGGCGACAATATTTGGATGGTTCAATCTGCCCGCTGACTGGGCCTCCTGAAAAAATCTCACCCGGGATTTCTCTGAATTGGGAAGTGACATCTTGATGGCAACATACCTCTTGATATATCGGTCCTTGCCGAGATAAACCACTCCCGTACCACCCTGCCCCAGTTTGCGTACGATTTCATACCGCCCGACGGACTTGGGCTCAGAAAGGTCAAGCATGAATTCTGCGTCAAAGGGATCCTCTCCCATTTCTGTTTTTCCGGGATAAGTGAACATATTCTTTCCTGACAAAAAATATACAAGGGGTTAAATGTCTTAATTGATTCCGTTTTACTCAAAAATATAGAAGCAAAAATTTTTTCCTGTCAAGCTAAAAGTCCTTGTTATTTAAGGAATCCGACTGCCTCCCCTGTTTGTAGAAAAAGGTCCATGCAAAATTTATTCGAACATTTCATATATTATGAATTCTTTTTGGTTGTAATGCTAAGCAAATACTTTAAAAACTATTACGACTGATGGCACAGATTGTATGATAGACTGAAAAATTAACAATATGTTTCTCAAAGCCTACGGTCATTCAAAAGTCTGCCCTTCATTTTAAAAAAATAGCACATATGTATGATAAAAGTGATATTCTTATTATAGACACAACGCTGGTTAATTTAGTGCATCAACCCCCTGCAGGGATTCAAAAGAGGACTCCATGAGTTTAAAGTGTATTAGTCAAGGACTTCCCGGACAGTCAGTTCCTCTCCGGAGTTGATG
>CAZVGY010000018.1:0-44361 GCA_964627015.1 uncultured Desulfobacteraceae bacterium | reverse complement strand
AAAGCGCCCTTTTTTATACCCAGTTAGAATTTACACAAACAATTTTACACCGCCCGTTAGCTGTATCGTAGGTCTCGTGCACCCATTTGATATTTTCGGGAAGATAATGCATACAGCTGTTAGCCCATGTAACAAAGTCTTTAAATGCGTTTGCTGCGAGTTGATGAAGCCCTGAATAAGCTCCTGTCAGGTCAAACATGCCTATGGTTCTTATTTCCACCGGCTGCTGTTCCGCGTCAACCGTCATAGGCATAAACATCAATACAAATAGAGCTATCAGGGTGGCTGTCCATTTTCTGGTGCTTCTCATTTTTACCATAACGTCCTCCTTGCTGAATACAGCTCGCAAAAATATCAATTTTTCTACTAATTCCATTTATTATTTTACATGGACTTAGCTTCCAACGTTTACGTAAACATTCCTATAGAGCAACCACCTCCTTTCCCATCTTTCTCCGGCTTAAAAGTTTTGTTTATAAACGTTGAGATGAACAACACGCGGGATTGATACAAATATTTGAGAATCAAAAATTTCAAATATTCTTAATATTCACCACCAGGTACTGGAAATATATGCCCCATTAATGAGAATCCGTTTTCTTGTTCTCAGCATAAAAAGGTAATAACAAATGGATATGAAAATCGAAATTATTAAAGCGACAGGCGTTCTCTAACTTACATGTAAGAGCCAGCATTTCGTACAATCATAAAGGAAAAACAAACTTCCTGTCAATTGAATCGTTCAAACTCTGCACATCGTATCGTTGCTATACTAAGTTGAGTGTTTATGCTTTTAATCAGACTAGGCAATTCTCTATATAGCCACAAGAGGATCAAAATGACGAAAAAAATGCGAATAGGTTATTGAATGAGAAAAGTCCTTACCTCCTAAAGCACGCCTATAATCCAGTTGACTGGTATCCATGGTGCGAAGAGGCATTTGACAAAACCGCAGAGAAAGACAAGCTGATCTTTCTTTCCATAGCCTACTCTACCTGTCAATGGTGCCAACCTTGCTGAAAAAGCCGCCGAACTCGGGCAGGCCTTTTCAGGCCTGATCACCGAATTTCCCTCCTGTTATAAACAGTTTATGGCATCCCTGGATTTTGGATTAAGGCCTTCTTATGAGGTTGCAAACCGGACCAAAACATTCAAAATATGCCATGGACATGATAAGGGCCTTGAGCAGCACGATTATTCCTAACTTCGTTCTTCTTTTGCATTCCCCGGATCGAGAAGCCCCCTGCTATATAAAAAAACAGCCGAATTCACCAGAGGCTGTCTGATTCTGGACAGGCGCCCTGCAGCCTACGTCTGCAGGGCCAATGCCTGTAATACAACTGTCACACAGGTGGATGAAAGGCTTGATCTCATAAAATGCTCTTAAAAAGCGGTTGATCCTTTATGAATTGCTTCCAGACTCATTCTCAGAACCCTCAATCACTATAAAACTACCTAACAAAATAAAAATCCCTTGCTTTCTTTGTTCCAAGCGTTATATTCCCCACTTGCTTTCCATTTTATAGCCTCATGCAAAAAGGATAGACCCATAATGGCACAAAGACTAAAAAATAAACGATTGAGAAACGTCGCAATCATAGCCCATGTCGACCATGGCAAAACCACCCTTGTGGACGCCATGTTCAGACAAAGCGGACTGTTCAGAGAAGGCCAGGAAATCGAAGACAGGATCATGGACAACATGGAGCTGGAGCGTGAGAGAGGCATTACGATAGCAGCAAAAAACTGCTCCGTGACATGGCGGGACGTAAAGATAAACATCATAGATACGCCCGGCCATGCAGATTTCGGGGGCGAGGTTGAACGGGCTCTCTCGATGGCCGATGGCGCCCTGCTCTTGGTGGATGCATCGGAAGGCCCCCTGCCCCAGACTAGGTTTGTACTTAAAAAAACTTTCGAAGCGGGCCTGAAGGTGATTGTAGTCATCAATAAAATCGACCGTCATGACGCCCGACCCCTGGAAGTACTGAACGAGATATATGATCTGTTCATAGACCTAGACGCCACAGACGAACAGATTGAATTTCCCCTGCTTTACGCCATAGGCCGCGAAGGGATCGTACAGACACAGCTGGATCAAAAGGGTGAAAACCTCCAACTGCTTTTTGAGACCATTCTGGACCAGATTCCTGCACCTGAATATGACCCGGAACTAACCTTTCAAATGCTCGTGTCTGATCTCGGGTACTCGGATTATTTGGGCAGGCTCGCCATCGGAAAAGTTATGAATGGAAGAGCCAAAAACAACGACAGTCTAATCTGTATTGGAGAAAAAAACCGGCAGGTCCCTTTGAAGGTATCCAAGCTCCAGACATATGAAGGCACGAAGCTGAAAGAAACGGAATATGCGGACCCCGGCGATATAGTTGTTCTGGCAGGCGTTAATGACGTGAAAATCGGCGATACCATATGCACACTTGGCTCCACCAAGACCCTTAAGAGAATTTCAGTTGAAGAGCCGACCGTCTCCATGCGGTTTACCATCAACACGTCCCCTTTTTCCGGTAGGGAGGGAAAATTCGTCCGGTCCAGCAAAATAGGTGAAAGACTTTTCAAGGAAACATTAAGGAATGTTGCCATACAGGTAGAGCAGGAGGGGGAGACTTTTCTTGTAAAAGGCAGGGGAGAATTCCAGATGGCCATCCTCATAGAAACAATGAGACGGGAAGGTTTCGAATTTTCTATTGGACGTGCGGAGGTTATTTACAAGAAAAAAAACGGGTCACTCCTAGAGCCAGTGGAGCACCTCTTTGTAGACTGTGATGAGGCATTTTTGGGTATAGTAACTGAAAAGCTCTCTATGAGAAAAGGGAAGATTCTAAATATGGTCAACAAAGGCAGCAGCCGCGTTCGCCTAGAATTCAGCATTCCGGCGCGGTCACTTATAGGCTACAGGGAGGAATTCCTCACCGACACCAGGGGCACGGGTATAATGAACGCCTATTTGGATGGATATGAAGAATATAGAGGGGACTTTCCCTGTCGCTTCACAGGCTCTATTGTTGCTGACAGACAAGGGATATCCGTTGCCTACGCCCTTTTCAATCTGGAGCCGAGGGGCCAGCTGTTCATCGGTGCCGGGATACCCGTATACGAAGGGATGGTAATTGGCGAGCATAACCGGCAAAATGACATCAATGTTAATGCATGCAAGGAAAAAAAGCTTAGTAACATGCGTGCCTCTGGCCGGGATGAAAATATCATTCTGACACCCTACAGGCTGATGACTCTGGAGCGGGCTATACACTTCATACGTGAAGACGAGATGGTGGAAGTAACGCCGAAATCCCTTCGTATCCACAAAACCTTACTCTCAGCCCAGCAACGTTATCTAAACAAAACCGCACTGAAAAAGGCGGCTTTATGAGACTATTCTTTTCACGTCCACCGTTTAACCCGGTTCAGCATTTCCATCACGCTACTTGTAAAAAAGGGGGAAATACGAAAAACGGCCTTTTCTGGGTAGGGGATATCTGATCAAACAACTTTGCTCCTGTTATACCAATAACAGAACCAGGTGCCCCAACGGCGAATATAATCGTGAGCTGAGGAGCTGAAAACTCTGCAATAGCTCTTTTTGTTAGAACACGGGCAAAAGCAGCAATGCCTACTCCCGCCTCCAAAAGCCACAGCCCAATGAAGGATCATAAGACTCTATTGCCTTCTTTCTATATTTTTCGATCGTCCCGGCGAAAAGGCCGCCACGAAATATTTTTATTCCAGCAAACAAAAATTATTATAAGCATAACAATCTTATATTTTCACCAACGATTTTCTATAGCCCGAGATAAGTCTTTCTTATGGTTTCGTTTTCAAGTAATTCTTGAGACGTCCCTTCTGCAATAACTTTTCCACGGGAAAGGACATAATTCCTTCTGCTGAGCTTGAACGCTGCATTAACATCCTGTTCAACCAGCAGTATACTGATGCCCATGTTATAAATTTCCTTTATATGGGCGAAGAGTTCCTTCTTAATAATCGGCGCAAGGCCGACAGAGGGTTCATCAATACATAAAAGTTTAGGGTCAGCCATCAAAGCCCTTCCCATCGCAAGCATCTGACGCTGTCCACCGGAGAGAGTTCCCGATATCTGGTTTTCGCTTGCTTTGAGAATAGGAAAAAGCTGATAGACTATATCCATGTTAGCATTCACCTTCTTTTGATCTTTAAGCCGATAGGCCCCCAGCTTTATGTTTTCCAGAACAGTCAATTCAGAAAATGGCCGCCCTCTTTCGGGGCATAGTACTAATCCCTTTCTGGCTATCTCATAGGCAGGCAGGTTATCGATTCGCTCTCCGTCAAAAGTTACATCACCTTTTATAGTAATGTCGCCATATTTAGTTCCTCTAAGTATACGCCTCTCCCATCTTATAAGACCGGCTATGCAACGGAGGAGCGTAGTTTTGCCGGCCCCGTTTGGGCCTACAACAGTTACGAATTCCCCTGTGTCTGCTCTCAGACTTGCACCATTTAAGACTAGTGCAGTATCATAAGACACTTCTAGATTTTTTGCTTCAAGGGACAATATCTCCCTCCTCCTTACCAATGTATGCCTCAATTACTTTTTCATCCTTCGCAATCTCTTCGGGGCTTCCTTCGGCGATAATTTGGCCGAAATTGATCACAACTACCCGGTTAACGAGTTTCAATAGCTCGGGTAATTTGTGTTCTATTATGAAAATCGTCGGCCCTTCAGAGTGAAGTCTTCCGAATCTGCCTCCCTTATGTAATCTCTTTAAAGAACCAGACAACAGATCCATTTCACCGGGATTCAGTCCCCCAAAGGGTTCATCAAGCAAGAGAAGTTCAGGTTCCGTCGCTATTGCCCTTGCAATCTCAAGACGTATTAAGTCTCCCTGGGACAAAACAGTAGCTCGTTCCATGGCGAAATCAGCCAAACCTACAAATTCCAATGCATCTCTGGCCCTCACCTCCGCTTTTTTTATCCAGCTCCCCCTTTTGGAAGCCCTGGGGGAGAGAGCAGCCACCAGGACATTGACAATGCAAGGAAGACGCCTGAAAGGCTTTGCCACCTGGAATGTTCCGGCGATACCCTTTTCCACAATATGCCAGGGTCTTCGACCGGTGATATCCTCTCCTTTAAAGAGTACTCTACCCTCATCGGGCTTCAAAATACCTGTAATTAGACGTAGTAATGTAGTCTTACCTGAACCGTTAGGCCCAATTAGCCCGACAATCTCTCCTTTGGAAATTTTGAAGCTGGCCCTGTTTACAGCAGTTATCCCGCCGAATTTTTTTGTCAAGTCTTCAACCTGGAGGAATTGCATATCTATTTCAATACTCCTCTCTCAATTCTCTTCGGGAGACTTTGCCGACATCTGTTTTTGGAACTTCACCTCTGAACTCGATAATCCTGGGAACCTTGTAATGGGCCAGTTTATCTTTACACCATTTAATGATCTCGTCTTCGGATAACTTACCTCTTGCCTCAGGCTGCAGGACAATGACACCCTTTATCTGCTCCCCAACCCTGGGGTCTTGGATTCCGACAACACCTGCTTCCTTAATCATGGGATGACTAGTCAAAATTTCTTCCACTTCTCGAGCAAAAACAGCGTACCCTTTGTACTTTATTAAATCTCTCTTTCTGTCATAGAAATAGAAATAACCTTCCTCATCCATAGATCCCAGATCACCCGTTCTGAACCAGGCTTCACCACCAATCTTAGCAAAACGTGATTCAGTTTCTTCGGGGTTTTTCCAGTAGCCCTTAAACAGTTGGGGCCCTTGTACAACAATTTCTCCTATTTCGCCTACAGGAAGAAACTCGTCTTTTTCAGGGTCAAGGATTGCCGATTTTGTCGAAGGGATAGGAATTCCAAATGATCCCGATTTGAGCTTATCTTTAAGAGTACAATGTGTGGTGAGGCTGGTTTCGGTCAGTCCATAGATCTCGTGGAGAGTAGTCCGTGTCTTTTTTTCCCATGCTTTCGCCGTACTTTCAAGGAGTGTGTCGGCTCCCGTGAAAATAACTTTTAATGACTTCCAATTGACCCGGTTTACTTTTTCGTATTCTCTCAACATCTCGAATAGGGATGGGACGGCCCCGAAAATAGTCGCCCTGTAAGTTTGAATGCCATATAATATGTCATCAAAGTCTGGATCAGTTGGTATGATAAGCGTATAACCTCGAAGGATAGAATGGATAACCTCCATTTCGAATCCTCCGATATGATAAAAGGGCATAATGGCCATAAAAATCTCATTCCCATCCTCAAAGAGCCATGACCACAAGGAGTGCCATTGCGCTTCACACGAAAGAATATTGTAATGTGAAAGCATTACCCCCTTGGGTAGCCCTGTAGTGCCGCCTGTATAGGGCAGTAAAGCCAGATCCTCCCCGGGGTCGAAATCCAACGTGGGAGGTTCCGGTTTGTAATGCTTCAACAATGTCTGGAACTGGTAGAATCCTTCTCTTTCCAAAATTTCAACGGACGGAACCTCCATTTTCTTATATATTCCACTTAGCACGCTCTTTCCAAGAAATCGCTTGAAACGGGGAAGGTATTCACCAATGTTAGTCAGAATGACGGTTTTAAGATCGACCCCTGAAGCCTCAACACGATCATAAAGGATATCCTGACATATAATTTTTTCACATTCTGAATCTTCAATTTGATGTCTTATTTCTGTGCTCACATAGATCGGACTGATTGGAGTCACCGTGGCACCGGCTTTCATAGCACCGTAAAACGCAACAATAAACTGAGGGGAATTGACGAGAAGCAGAGCAATTTTATCGCCTTTCCGGACACCTAAATCGCACAAGGCTGAAGCAAATCGATCAACCTGGTCTTTGAGCTCTCTATACTTGATTTTCCGGCCGTAAAAAATAATTGCAGTTTTGTCTTTCCACTTTTCTGCGGACTCATCAAAAGCTTCCGGCAAAGACTTCTCCACAACATCGATATCAGCAGGAACACCTGAGGGATAAATTTTAAGCCAAGGTCGCTCAATATATTTTTCGCTGATCTTTTCGGTCATTTCTTTACCCCGCAAAACAAACAAAACGATTAGAGGTTCTATTGAGCTGCCTTATGTGGAGAATTCTTTTCCCAGTGCAAATCAGCATCACATGCCCTGCAGTAGCGGCGATACTTTGCATTCAGGACCTTGCATCGAGGACATTCCTCTTCAAGGATTTTGTCGCGTATTCGAGTGGTGAAGCCTTCAGGCATAAAAAACAGCACGACCACGATCACCAGTCCGAAGATCAGCATACGCGCCTCGGGAATAATTCTAAGGAACTCCATTAAAGGAAACAAAACATAAACCCCGGCCATGGCTCCCCCGATTGTCGCAACACCACCAAAAATCGTCCATATAATCGGTTGAAATGTAAAAAAAAGATCCAATACCGACGGCCCTGCGATGCGCATTACATGGGCGTACAGCCCCCCTGCAAATCCGGCGAAAAAGGCACTGATACCAAAAGCGATAAGCTTATACTTTGTCGTGTTTACACCCGAGGCGCGCGCCGTAATTTCGTCCTCCCTGATGGCTGAAAGCATCGCGCCAATTCTAATAGTAGAGCTTTTTATATCAGTAAATTTCCACATCAGTAGCCCGGAGGCAGTCATCAAAAACAGAGTCAAGTAATAGACGGTTATGTCCGAATCCGAGAGCGTATTAACCCCGTAAATACCAAGTTCCCCACCTGTAAGCCCCGGAAAAGCCTGGACAACCCCGTTTAAAAGAATGGGAAATGCCAGGGTAACCAGGGCGAGGTACACACCCCTTATCCTCAAAGCGGGAAAACCTATAACCATCCCCATTAAAACGGACATGAGGCTGCCACAGGGAATGGTTACCCAGGGAGGCAACCCCAACTTTATATTTAACAACGCGGCGGTATATGCACCAATACCAAAGAAGGCGGCATGACCCAGGCTCATCTGGCCGGTGAATCCAGACAAAAAATCCCAGCTGGCAGCAAAGATTGCAAAAATATTCGCAAAAATGAAAATCTTTAATACGTAAGGATTCGAAACCATGAGGGGCAGGAAAATTAAAAACAATATAAAAAAAAACTCAATAGCCCGTCCTGGAATTGCCAGTATGCCACCCTGAAAATTTTTGGCCAACCGCCTCAAGAGCACCATTAGAGTCGCTCCTCCTCAAAAACTGCACCAAATAGGCCTTCTGGTTTAATCAAGAGAACAATAACTATGATCAGCATAGCAAAACTTTCTTTCAAAAAACTCCCGTTAGGAACAAGAAAAACAACCAGGCTTTCTGCATATCCTAATATAAAGGCGCCGATCAAACTCCCTTTGATGCTTCCTAAGCCCCCAAGGATAACTACAGCCAGAATCATAACCAGCGGCGAGGTCCACATGTAGGGTTCTACTACAAAAATTGGAGCGACCATGACACCGGCGACTGCTGCTAATACGGTAGCCAAGGTTACGGCCAGAAGACACATCCTGTCATCATTTATACCCATTAAATTTGCCATCTCTCTGTCCTGGGCGGTTCCCCTTATGGCCAGACCGGCTTTGGATCTGTACAGGAAGACCGAAACAATCACGATGCAAATAAAGACAACCCCCAGCGAGAGAAGGTGCTGGTTCCCGATCCTGACACCAAGCAGTTCAACATAACCGTAAATATAAGGATCGATCCCATGGAACTTGCTGCCATATATAAGGATCATGAACTCCTGAAAGACCAGGGCTAAAGCTACCGTTAAAATAATGGCCGTAACCTCATGCTCCCGTATTCGTTCTATAATAAACTTGTAACTGAGAACCCCGACAAGGGTGCTGGCTATAATTGAAAAAAACATACAGAAAAAAAGACTCAGCCCTAATTGGTAAGTGCACGTGAATATGAAATAGGCGGCCAGCATATAAAAAGACGTGTGGGCGAAATTAATTATCCTCGCAACGCCGAAAACAAGCGAAAACCCCAGAGCCAGCAGGGCGTAAACAACCCCCGAAGTAAGTCCGGTAATTAAAATTCGTGCTAGCATTTTCTCCCAATCTTTAATGGTTGGTATTTATTATTTTTTTCCTTTCCAGTATTCTATAACCCTTGGGGGAAGCTGGTAGGGCTTGGCCCCTTCATAAACTATTCCATGGTATGATCCATCCACAGGCGGCCAGAAACATGCCAACTTCCCCTCCTGCCATTGCACCCCAAACCCTGTTGTAAAACCGGGGCCGAACTTTACATCATGGGGTTCATCCGCGTTTTTGTCAGTAAATACAATTCTTCCAGCGCTTCCAAGAAAATCTGTCTTCTCCATGGCAACAACCATAGCATCCGAATCGAGTGTCCCTGCCTTTTCGATGGCCTCCTTGATGACCCAAACACCATCGTACGTAGCAGCGGTCTGGGTTGGAGAGTCCCCCCCTGACACCTTAACAAACTTATCGTAAAACGGTATGGCTCTTGGGGTGGCTTCAACACGCGCAAATAAACCTCCAGTTGCTTCGTAATTGGCCTTTCCTCCGGTATTCTGCCAGTATGACAATCCACTTGTTTCTACAGCGTATCCTATGGATGCAGCAGGGATAGCCAGTTCACCCCACTGCCTGCCGTAAACCACGTTTACAGGACCGCCCAGGCAGGTGAAAATAATGTGTGCACCGGCCGCCTTTATTCCTGTCAATTCGGCCGTCAGATCTGTAGCCTTGGGCGAAGGCCGCCATTCCCCGATAACTTCCATTCCTTCAGTAGGGGAAAGCTTTTTGACAAGATTCATAAAAGGGGTTGGCCACATAACCTTAACAGCAAGTATGGCAATTTTCGGTTTTTCTATTCCCAATTCCTCTCTTATCGTCTTTCCAACATGTTTCAGGTGCGGCCAGGTTAATTTAATACCGTTTGCCGAGCTTCCTCCAACCCTGAACACATATTTATATTTTTCGTAATTTGTCCTTACTCTCTTGACCACCTCAGGGTGCCCGCAAGGTGGAACAACAAAAAGCTTTTTATATTTGGCAGCGATTTCCTGCATCGCGATCGCAGCCTCTGAACGGTACCCACCAACGAGAAAGTCAACCTTATCAACGGTGATAGCCCTTTCTATCGCTAATGTCGCATCGGGAATACTGACTAATTCATTGGTTTCGATCTTAATCAGTTCGATCGGCAGTTTCTTTTTCCCTAATTGCACCCCTCCTTCTTCATTTATTTCTTCTGCTGCTATTGACGCACCATACCAGATGTGCTCACCTTGTAAAAATGCCATTGGCCCGAACACACCAATCTTAATTTTTTCTTTAGCTTCCAGTTTTGTCCCCCATGGGAGTAATCCCAGACCAACAATAGCACCAATGATCAAAACCGACATAAAGATACGTTTCATGTCCCCCCCTCCTTATTGAACTTTTTTGATTTTGTCCCTTTTTTCTAATCCTTCCATCTGAGAAATTAAAAACAGGGATCCAACCACACCTTGGGGTTATTCTGAGGTTTTACCGGGTTGGTGTATTGTGAAATTATCCTTCTGGCTGACTGTGCTTTCCCGGCCATAGTTTTTGTTAAAATGCTTCACTTCTTATTTCCTTCACAGCACCAGAATTTCCGACCGAGAGTCCCCGAATCTCAATCTTGTGAACTCTTAATACAGCATTTTATTTCTTTTTGTATGTTGTCGGTCCATTGGGCCATTCTGACCTGTCATACCAGTCCTTTGGGTAACCCACCTCTTGAGCCATTTTTCCGGGCGCGTTTATATAACCGTCGTCATAACGGGCGACTAGAATCCATGCGAATTTCCACCAGTCCTTACGACCTGTTTAGCCTGATTTCTGCAATATTCTGTAAGGAATTCACTCGCCTTTTCAGGAGTCTCCCTGTAAAGGGCAAGTGCCTTTTTATCAGCCTCTTTAATGCCTTCTATTTCAGCGAGTTCGATTTCATTTTGTTTCTGTTGAATATCCTTAATCATATAGCTGTATTTCAGACCCGCCCAGTTAGCCACAAAATTGAATGCCCACCATGCGCTATTCTGGCTGAAGGCCGAAGTATCACAAGTGTAGTATGGTTCTGCAATACTTGTGACCCCTGCGTAAAAAGGCACATAGCAGGTGCTCATGGGCTCATCCGGCCCGAACCAGATAAGGCCGCCAATTGGATCCGGCAGCCAGCCTCTTGCCTGACACACATAGCTGTATCCGCAACGAAAAATGGAAATGGGGCGTTCCCACGCACCTTGCAACCTGGCATTAGGGTCACCAGTATCTCCGCCCGCATCCATGGGACCGGGGTATCTGTATGGACACTCGAAAGGTCCTGCGGTTATTCCTTTTGACTGGTCGAATTGGGTCCCCTGATAGTAATCGCGGTAAAGATTCATAACATCACGAACCTTGAGTTTTTTATCCGGTTTTATGGAGAATGGATATTTTTTTGTATAGCCGTTTTTGACCCAAGGTGATCTTTTTTGTGAAGGGGCAACCCTCGACTGCAAGCGCCAAACCCTGCGAAGTGAATAGTAGGGGTGGTTATATTCTCCCAGACTTACGGCGCGCAGCCAGTCCAACTTCCCCTGCCCGGGCTTCCACCATCCATGTTTTTCCGCAATAGCATGAAGGTCTTTGCAATAAAGCATATCAGGGTCGCCAGGATCCACTTCACGGATTCGCAGTTCATTGGCAGCTACAAAAACTTCTCCGTCAGGGACTTTTTTGGCCACCCACAGACCACCCCTGCCTTCAGGGCTGGGTGCCATTTCCATGACCCAGCCTTCCTCAGTATCTCCTATGGGCAGTGTTTCGCCGGTGCCATAGTAGCCATAGGTCTCAATAAGCCGGCCGATCAGCAGGACGGCTTCGCGTGCCTTTTTACAGCGCTCTGCGGCTATTCGACTGAGCTCAGCGCTGTAAAAGATCAGCTTGCCGGGTACCGGTTCCGGTTGAATTTTTGTTCCATCCGTGCATTCTCCGAACATGAGCTGGTGCTCGTTCATGATTGCATAAGAGCCGTCAAAATAGGCATAAGTATGTGCCACCTGAGGGATAAAACCGAGAGGTATGCTCTTAGGCTGTGCAGGATCTACGTAGGTAGGACCCCGTCTGGTCCCGACATATCGTCTGTGTGTATAGCTATGATATTCAGGCCTGTCCCCCAGTGACACGGCGTCATAGTACACGGGCCTGGTTGCCCCCGGATCATGATCCTCGGCCAGCACGTAGACCAAACGCTGGTCAAACAGCTCGCTGTCGTCCGAATGCGCGACAATGACTGAACCATCCTCTGATGCCCCCTTTGTAATAAGCATGGTTGTACAGGCCAGCACTACAGACGACAAATTCAGAAGGCTCATAATCGAAGCCATAATAATTACTTTAATCACGATGCAATACGCTCTACTGATTGAACCCGCCACTTATAATCCTCCTTATCTGCCCCGTTCCATTCCTCCAGCCTCCCGTCCCAAAATTAAAAACCCCATGTCCACTAACAAGGACCGGGGTATTTTTAATCATATAAAGGTCTGCTCGAACAAAGGATTCGGTATCTCATTAATATACCTTCGGGCAAAGGTAGAACCGAGTACTTATACTAAGCAATATTTTTCATCTTTTTTATAACAAACATCCTGTTTTGTCAACAGAATCAAGTTTTTTCGGTTATGCAGAAACTTCTTCTAAAGCTTTAGGCCGAATGCCAGGGCATTACTATTAATGCTTATTCCCGTCTGCTGCTGGACCATCTCGTGAGGCCCCCTTTTAAACGGCAGGTATATAAGGCCGGTCTCTTTTATCTTGAAACTAATCTCGGGAAGAACAGGGAAAACCCTTTTCCTGTTCAGGGCGGACACGGCCAGAGTCAGCTTCATACCCTGAACAGCCTCTGATCTTGGAAGGGTGACCGGGTAGATATTTAACTTTGGAATTTTATTCTCATAACAAAACTTTTTCTGAGATACAGTAAACTGTTTCAAGAGCTTCAGGAACATCTTGGGCCTGATCTTGAAGGCGGGAGCCCAAAAACTCATAGGAAGTTCCTCCCATTCCCTGTCAATGACCCTGGGCTGGTTAGTAAGTCTGATAAAATCAGCAAATGACCTTATTTTTAAACCGTCAGCCTCGGCGGTTATTCTCCAAAATGGCAGGTATGCTGTGTCCTGATCCTCCTCGCTCATGACCGTAAAAACGTTGACAGGGGAAAACCTTCCCCCCACAACTTCCCAGGCCGTGTCACAGTTGTCACACGTAAGGACCACGCTGTCCCGTTCGGCTTTAAGGTTCCAGCCGCATTGAGGGCAGAGGGTAGGCAAAAATCTGAGCCTAAAATTGGGGTTCCTGTTCACCGACTCCTCAATCGTGCCTGGGACAAAATCGGAAATACGTCTGTTCAGCACTGCATCAAAAAGCGAACCGTCGTCCACGAATAATGGGAGATAAACTAAGCTGAGGCTCTCGCCTATGTATGCACGGTGGAAAATGGTTTCTTCAGAAGAATTGGGGAAAAGCCTTGCCGCATCCTCTAATATCTTATTCACCTTTAGAGAAAATCTTAAAAAAGTCCCCCCCGCATTCGGGGTCAAGAACTTTAGCTTCATAGCCTGAGGCCTCAGTCCAAGAGAAGCCGGAAGGCCTGTTGTGTGCAGACCTACGTGCGTTATATCAATGAATTTGTGCTCTATGGTGCGGCCGAAGCAGGTATATACGTTTCCTTTGAAACGAAGATATGGCGCATATAGTATATCTCTGTCAGGAGCCTTGTGTGGCAGCACAAAGCGAAAATAGTTAGGCGTGAAGAGAAAATTTCTTACGTTGCAGTAAGGACAGAGCAGAATACGATCGGCCTCATCCAGTTCAATGGGAGCCCCGCACTGTGGGCATTCATGTTCAACAGTATAGCCCATATCACACTAATTTTTCCCCACACTGATTGCAGAAGGTGGAACCCGGCATGTTTTCCGCCCCGCAATTACCGCAAAATTTTGGAGACGGCTTTTCATCAGCCGGGTGCCCGCACTTGGGACAGAATTTGGCGTTCGGAGGAAGGTTCTTTCCGCAGTTCGCGCATTGATCAAATACGACTTGCTGATGGCCGCACAGTGGGCAGAACTTGGCATTTATAGGAACCGGATTCCCGCAGTCCGGACACTTAGCCTCTGACGACGAGACAGGACCCGCCCCACCACCTTCTCCACCTCCCGGCTTCATCGACTGAGCAAACATAGCCGGCATCATAAAACCAAGGCCCATCCCCAATCCCGAGCCTGCCTCACCAGTCGATTCCGAGGCCTTTTCCATTGCCATAGCGGCCTTCATCTTTACGAGCCTGTCCAGATCCTGAATTACGCTCAAACGACTCTTGTCATCAATCGCTTTTTGTACCTCAGGAGGCGGGGTTATAGAGGTGATATACAGATGATCCAAACCAAGGCCGAACCTCCTGAAGTCCTCCTGCAGACGTTTCTGAAGGCCTTCCGACAGTTCATCATATCGGCCGGGCAGGTTAAAAACGCTGTCAAGCTGATCACCCAGGTGATCATTGAAACGTGATATGATTACACGTCTAAGATATTCTTCGATCTCTTCGGTGGTATATTTGCCCATAGTGCCAACCAGACTGTTTATAAAAAGTATCGGCTGAATCACCTGGATATTGAACATACCGTGGGCCCTGAGCCGGATCAACCCAAGCTCCGAGTCCCTGAAAGCCACCGGCTCCCTTGTACCCCATCTTAAATTCGGGAATACCTTCATGTTTGCTATATAAACTTCTGCCCTGAGCGGACTCATCATACCCCAGGGAGCAGCCAAAATCTTAGTCAGGATAGGAATATTCGCGGTCTTCAGGGTATGACGGCCAGGACCGAATGCATCTGTTGCCTTGCCCTTGTAAAATAGAACAGCGGCCTGGCTTTCTCTTACGGTGAGCTGCGCACCGAACTTGATCTCACCGGAACCGCCTTCCGGGATTCTGTGTACCAGTTCCGTGCCGGTTTCATCAAACCACTCTATGACCTCAAGGAATATAATATTATTAGTACCCATCGACCTCCCCCTTCATGATATGCTGATATTGTCCAAATAACCTTCACCAGCTTAAACTTAAGAGTATTATAACTCAGGCCCTTTGGTTCCGAAACACAAGAGTCTATATACAACCAAATATAATAATCTATTGAATAAAAAAATCAGACAGGCAAGTTCTCCGATGGGACATCCTTTAAACGGGGATGCCCCCGATCCTTAACCGAAAGCAGAGGAGAATCAACCGGCCAATCGATATCAAGATCAGGATCATTCCAGGCTATTCCCGCCTCGCTGGCAGGCGAATAAATAGCAGTGCACTTATAGAAGACCAAAGCGGTTTCACTGAGCACACAAAAACCATGTGCGAAACCCTCTGGAATAAATATCTGCCGGTTGTTGATATCAGAGAGTTTTGCTCCTGTCCATTGTCCGAATGTCGGGGATTCGCGTCGTATATCAACGGCTACGTCAAAAATCTCGCCTCTAAGTGCCTGGACCAGCTTGGCCTGTTCATCAGGGAATTGATAGTGCAGGCCTCTAAGGCTGCCTTTTACGGACAAAGATATGTTGTCCTGCACAAAGACAGGTACTATGCCCGATTCCATGTACCTTTCCATTTGATAAATCTCCATAAAAAAACCCCGTTCATCCTCCCAACGGTCCGGTTCGATTACTATTACTCCTTTGAGAGAAGTCCGTGAAACCCGCACTAAAATTCCTCCCGTTCCAGGAGCTTTATCAGGTACTGACCGTATCCATTTTTCATAAGCGGTCTGGCAAGCCGCTCCAGCTGATCTGCGTTAATGTAGCCCATTCTATAGGCTATTTCTTCAACACAGGAAACCTTCAGGCCCTGCCTCTCTTCAATTACCTGGATAAAATTAGCGGCCTTGAGTAAACTCTCGTGAGTACCCGTGTCTAACCAGGCAATACCCCGGCCAAGTTTCTCTACATGGAGCGCTCCCATTTCCAGATACGCGAGATTAATGTCAGTTATCTCCAATTCGCCCCTGGCGGATGGTTTCAAACCGGCTGCAATCTCCTTCACTCGATTATCGTAGAAATAAAGCCCGGTCACTGCATAATTAGAATCTGGTTGTGAGGGTTTTTCCCTGATATCTTTTACATGACCTGACCGGTCGAAACTGACAACACCATATCGCTCCGGGTCTTTTACCCAGTATGCGAATATAGTCCCTCCCTGCTCACGCTTCGCGGCTTTTTGCAGCTTTTCGGGCAAACCGTGACCGTAAAAAATATTATCGCCGAGTATCATGCACACATGGTCATTCCCAATGAAATCGCTCCCTATTATGAACGCCTGGGCAAGTCCTTCCGGCCTGGCCTGCTCCTCGTAGGAAAAATCAAGCCCCCATTGGGATCCGTCATGCAGAAGATCCTGGAAGCGTGGCAGATCCTGAGGGGTGGATATGACCAGTATTTCCTGAAGGCCAGAGAGCATAAGTACAGATAGCGGATAATATATCATGGGTTTTTCATATACTGGCAGGAGTTGCTTACTGACAACACTGGTGATTGGATAAAGGCGGCTCCCGGATCCGCCTGCGAGTATAATTCCCTTCATAGGCATACCCCTTCCAGAGTCCAGGCAGCTAAGTGCAACTTTGTGGAAACAAAAGCCTCGTCTTTTCATTAAGGCCCGTTTTACACGCCTGAGACTTTTTTATATATTCCATGGCATACAGAACATGGGAAATGTTTGCAACAAAAATTGTATGGGTATTGTTGGTTGTTTCGAATTCGCCTGCAGTCAAAATATCCTTGATATGTTTACCATATTAAGCTAATCCTTTATTTATTTAAAAAGTGGAAAAATCAGAACTCCGCGCATTAAAAAAGCAAGTACTTTTTTAAGTGTCCTGCGAAATAAAGCTCGGATATCAACCTAGTTATGTGATGGACCACCAATGAAGACAGCCATATGTCAGACTAACCCAGTTATCGGTGACTTTGAAAGGAATGTATCTCTTATCAAGCAAGCTGCACTAAAAGCCAAAAGCGAAGGTTGCCTGCTTGCCATTTTTCCCGAAATGTGTATATCGGGCTACCCTCCCAAAGACCTCCTGGAAAAACCAGCCTTCATAAATGAAAACCTTGCTCAATTGGCCCGGCTTTCACATGAGATTCAGGGAGTTTCCTTGTTATGCGGATATGTTGACAGAAATACCGGAAAAGGCAAGCCGCTGATAAACGGGGCGGCCCTTATCCTAAACGGCCGTATAGAGGCTAAAGGCGGCAAAAAGTTGTTACCTAGTTATGACGTATATGATGAAACCCGGTATTTCGAAGTGTCCAAAGAGAGTTTGACATTTGAGCTGGGGCAAAAAAAATGGGGAGTGACCATTTGCGAGGACATCTGGAATGCCCAGGACCTTATGGGTAAATATCCATATACAATCGATCCAATACCTGATCTGGCGGCATCCGGTATTGATATCCTTGTGAACATAAGCGCATCCCCTTACGATCTTGGTAAGGAATACATGAGGCTGAACATTCTGAAGAATATAGCGACAAAATATAAAATCTCGACTGTTTATTGTAACCAAGTTGGTGGAAATGATGACCTCCTCTTTGACGGGTCCAGCATGGTCGTTGATCCGAGCGGAAAGCTCATCCAATTCGCGGCACAATTTGAACCAGACATTTTAATATGGGATACAGATGAGGATTATAAGGAAATTCAGAGCCCTTGGCTTACAACCGAAGAAACATTGCTTAAAGGTCTTTCAATGGGGACAAGGGACTATGCCTCCAAATGCGGGTTCAAAAAAACCCTCGTGGGTCTGAGTGGTGGAATAGATTCCGCCCTGGTCGCCTTTATTGCCAGCAGGGCCTTGGGGCCTGAAAACGTCATAGGCGTAAGCATGCCGTCACCTTACACATCCGATATTAGTAGAGAAGACGCCCGAAGACTGTCAGCAAATCTGGGGATCAGATTTGAGGAAATACCGATCGCATCACTTTTTCAGGAATACAAAAACGCCTTATCTTCTTTATTTAAGGATCTAAAGGAAGATGAGACAGAAGAGAATATCCAGGCCCGTATCAGGGGCAACTTGCTGATGGCATTATCTAATAAGTTTGAGGCCCTCCTTTTGTCCACGGGCAACAAATCTGAACTGGCGGTGGGGTACTGCACACTGTACGGGGACCTTAGTGGTGGACTGGCGGTTATATCAGACATTCCCAAAACACTCTGCTATAGGCTCGCAAACTATGTAAACAGGGAGGAAGAGGTAATTCCCAACAGGATAATCTCAAGGCCTCCTTCGGCGGAATTGAGGCCGGGACAGACAGATCAAGACACCCTTCCTCCATATGAAATCCTGGACGATATACTTGTAGCAGCTGTTGAAAAAAATCTCAGTCTGGAGGAAATAGTAAAGATGGGCCACGATCCTGTGGTCGTCGAAGATGTGCTGAGACAGCTAGCATTCAACGAATATAAACGCCGTCAAGCACCTCCCGGATTACGGATTACGGGGAGGGCATTCGGCCAGGGATGGCGGTTTCCTATTGCCAGAGGCAGAAAGATATATTGAACCAAGAAAACATGGCATAAAACTCTCTTTCTGATCAGGCCGGTAATTCTCCAGCTGTGAAATTTAAAAAATAGTTGCATATTGACAAAAACTAGAACAGTGAATAAGTTTCTGCGGCGAGATTTTCAATAATGAGGAGGTGTTTTGCATGGTACTTCTGAAAAGAATTCTTATATGGGGCAGCCTCGGGGCCTTATTATATATACTTTTGAGCTATCACTTTATCTTCTTCGGAAAAATTCCCAGCCTGCTGAGGAAGTCTGAATTAACCCTCAACTATACATTCTACAGCGCTGCTGGAAAAACCAACCAGCAAATTCTCTCGGTTGACGAGCTTCGAGAAGATGGAATAGCTGACCTGATGGTAGAAAGGGGACTCCTGTCAGAAGAGGAAAGGGAAAAAATTATGGAGCAATATCAATAGCAATAGGCATCAGACCTCAAAATCGACTTTAATTTTGAACATTTTAACGGCGGGAAGATTAAGGATTTCAGTGACATCTGTTTCTTTGGAAATCTCTGCCAAAGCATCCTCTATAAAGGCCATACTCTCGGCTATGAAGGTAAACCATATATTGTAATCATGACTCCTAAGGTAGTTATGGGTAACTCCCGGATATCTGTTTACCGCCTCTACAAAACTATTAATCTTTTCCTTCGGCACCTTCGCCGCACAAAGGGTGCTGGTAAAATTTAGACGATTTGAATGAAAATTACCTCCAATCCGCCTTATAATTCCTCTCTGTTTTAATTTGTCTAACCTGTCTATAATCTCCCCCTCTGGCAATCCCAGACGTTGTCCGAGTTCCAGATAAGGCCTGGATGCTATGGGGAAGTCTGACTGGATTTCATTCAAAATCTTCTTATCTGTCTTATCCATTACCCTCCTTAAGGGCTGGTTGATAAGCACACAGAGGTTCCTCCGCCATATAATCCCCCGTAGCTTCATAGGCTCTGGCACGACAACCTCCGCAAACCCTGATGTATTCACATCTGCCGCACTTGCCCTTGTAGGCCGAAAAATCCCTGAGCTGATTGAAAATAAAGGAATCCCGCCAAATAGTCTCAAAAGATTCCTTTTTTAAATCTCCGCAATTCAGCTCAAGGTAACCGCACGGCTGAACAATACCCTGATTTGAAATAAAACAGAAAGCTGTCCCTCCAAGACAGCCACGAGTCACCGCATCCAGGCCATAAGTTTTGAAATTAACCTCCTCACCCCTTGCATGGGCCTCCTGTCTCAATATTCTGTAATAATGGGGGGCACAGGTAGCCTTCAGGTGTAAGGGAACTTTGTCTCTCATCTGATAAAACCAGTGCAGGAGATTTTCATATTCAGCAGCATTGATCTCTTGATTAGCCATATCCCTGGCTCGGCCCGTAGGTACAAGAAGAAAAAGATGGTGGGCTACTGCACCCAGTCTCACCGACATATCCAGAATATTCGAAATTTTATCAATGTTATGACGGGTAACTGTGGTATTAATCTGAAACTCAATGCCCGCGCTTTTCAGCAGGGAAGCACCCTCAATCGCCCCCCTGAAAGCCCCCTGTACCTGGCGGAATTCATCATGCTGCTTCTCACTGGCCCCATCAATAGATATACTGACCCTCTTTATACCGGATTCCTTTATTCTATCAGTGAGGCTTGTCGTCAAAAGAGTACCATTGGTGGCCAACACCATCCTCAGGCCAAGCTGCGTACCGTACTCAGCCAGATCAAAAACATTCTCACACATTAAAGGCTCTCCACCTGTCAGAATTACAACAGGTTCACCCACATCTCTTATCTGCCGCAAAATTTCCAGGCATTTGTCCTTCTCCAACTCCCCTGAGTATGGCCCCCGTTCGGACCCGGCCCTGCAATGGACACAATTAAGATTGCATCTTCTTGTAATCTCCCAGGCCACAAGCCTTGGAACGTATTCCTGTGTTTTAGGATGCTTCATGGTTGAATTATCTCAAAATCCCTTATGAATCTCAGTGTCTATGATTTCAGGTTCTTCAGATTCTGTAAAGCCGTGACTCAGATAAGGAGTTTCGCCGCCTCTTTTGCAAAATAGGTCAGTATCAAATCTGCTCCCGCCCTCTTTATAGATAGGAGTATCTCCATCATTACTCTCTGTCCATCAATCCATCCCTTCATTTCCGCTGCTTTAACCATGGCATATTCGCCGCTGACATTATAGGCAGCTAATGGAACCAGACTCAATTCACGCACCTGTCTCACCACATCAAGATAGGAAATCGCCGGTTTCACCATGATAATGTCAGCGCCCTCTGATATATCAAGCTCTGCTTCTTTTAAGGCTTCAAGTATATTAGCAGGGTCCATCTGATAAGTGGAGCGATCGCCGAACTGTGGTGCCGAATCTGCTGCATCCCTGAAAGGCCCGTAAAAGGCGGAGGCATATTTAACCGCGTATGAAATGATACCTGTATCTTGATAGCCACTTGAGTCAAGTGCATCCCTTATGACTGCAACTCTACCATCCATCATATCCGATGGCGCGACGAAATCAGCACCCGCCTTAGCATGAGATACAGATTGACGGGCAAGAAGCTCCAGCGTGGCGTCATTGTCAACCTTACCCTCTCTTATAACCCCGCAATGGCCATGATCGGTGTATTCGCACAAACATACATCGGTTATAACGACCATATCAGGCAAACTCTCTTTTATAGCTGCAACCGACACCTGAACAATACCGTCATCCGCCCAGGATCTGCTTCCCTCTGCATCTTTAATGTCAGGCAGGCCAAAAAGAATGACAGCTGGAATACCTAAGTCCCAGATAGCCTGTGTTTCTTTTACCAGAGTGTCCTGAGAAAACTGGTACTGGCCCGGCATAGATGGAATTGGGTCTTTCACGCCGGTGCCATTTTTGACAAAAAGAGGACATATAAAATCCTTCACCGAAAGGCTGGTCTCCCTTACCATATCTCTAACACTAAAGGACTTTCGTAACCTTCGAGGTCGTATAATCATATTCAAATTCCTTCTGAATATAAGGCCTGGCGTCAGATCTTACCGGTTGAACTTGAGACAAGATAGAGTATGGCTGGCAATGAACTTATTGGTCACTTTTTTGTTTTAATTTATAACACAAATTTATCTGAATCCCCTGAAATCTCCTCATCGGTAAGATAACAGGCAGGATCGGACTCCCAGACATCACCAGTTACCGCCTCCGCCCTTACCCTAAAATTTCCGGCGCAGATATCCAGCCATTTACATTTACTGCACCGGCCTTTCACATAAAACTTCTTTTTCTTCAGTTTCGCCATGAGCGGGTCTGAAACGTCCGACCAGATTTCGCTGAAAGGTCTCTCTAGTACATTACCAAAAGAATAATGTCTCCAGAACTGGTCAGCATGAACGGAACCATCCCAGCTGACACAACCGATACCCCTTCCTGAACTGTTACCCTCATTCATTTTGAGAAGCTGTAGGGCCTTATCTGCACCAGGATCACCCTCTCTCGCCATTCTGAGATAAAGATAGGGGCCATCGGCGTGGTTGTCTACAGTTAAAACCTCCTTGGGCAGGCCCCTGTCATGCAGATCCTTAGTCCGGTCCATTATTAAATCAACTATTTTGCGGGTCTGGACGTGGTCAAGATCTTCTTTCACTAGGTTTGAGCCGCGCCCTGCATAAACCAGGTGATAAAAACATATCCTGGGTATGGAGTATTTTTCAAGAATGTCGAACATCGAAGGAACTTCACTCGCATTCATGCGGTTGATGGTAAAACGAAGCCCGACCTTGAGGCCTGCCTCAAGACAATTTTCTATGCCTTTTATAGCAGCTTGAAAAGCGCCCTGTTTGCCGCGAAAGCGGTCATTCACCTCCTCCATGCCGTCCAGGCTGACCCCTACGTAAGACAACCCGATTTTCTTGAGCTCTTCAGCCTTTTTCCTGTTAATCAGTGTTCCGTTGGTTGAAATAACCGCACGCATCCCTTTGCTTACAGCATAATCGGCCAATTCCACCAGATCCGGACGCATCAGGGGCTCCCCGCCCGAGAATAGCACCACCGGAACGCCAAACCCAGCAAGGTCATCCAGGAACTCCCTACCCTGGGCACCAGTCATCTCCTTGTCCTTACTCTGCTCACTCGCATGGGCATAACAATGAATACACCTTAAATTACAGGTACGAGTGATATTCCATACAACAACGGGCTTCTTGTCTATGGAATACTGCAGCAGATGAGAAGGGAGATCACTTGAGCGCCTTCCATATCTCAGGGCATCCGACGGCTCGACAGTACCACAATAAAGCTTTGATATTCCTATCACTCACAGTTTCCTAACACCCAGAATGAGTCTGGATAATACTCTAGTTATTCGTCGTCTTCGGTAGGATACTCCTGACGATAAGACCTTTTAACGAGGTTATTTATATACCCTTCCATATTGGTTATTGCTTCACGATCAAGTACAAAACTATCAGTGCCGGATCGATCCTTGACTAGCCTGAGCCCATATTCAAGTTTTTTTGCAAGATCTAGTGCAAGCGGGCCGGCATCCCGGCCAGTTCTGATGGCTTGATCCATAATTTCATCCATAGCGCTTTCATCAAACGAGAGATTCATCTCCATCTTTTCGACCAGGGCTTCTTCTTCAAGCTTGATTTTAGCATACATTTCCCTGAAGTCTTCAAAAGCGGTATTAATATCAGATACGGACTGAAGGTACAGTTCGGCTATGAACTCCATTCTTTTCTCAGAGATCGATAGACCTGATTTCCGCTCAAAATCTTCGGCCCTGCCCGAAACATAAGTTTTTATATCTTCAAGCTCTTTGATTCTGGCTCTTTCAAACCTTTCTGTGAACTCAGGATTGTCAGAAGATTCCAGCATAATTTCTAGCTGGGCCTCCGGGTCCTTGACCACTTCAGGAGTTACCAGCATTTTTCTGATTTCTGTGGAGGGAAGGGTCTTTTCGAATGGAATGAGGACCTTTTCAATGGCGCTGACAAGCCCTCTCGCTCCGGTCTTTTCCGCGGCAGCCAATTCCGCTATCATTGCCAGAGCTTCTTCTTCAAACTTTATATCTATACCATAGGATCTGAAATCCAGGCGCTTGCTGATGATGATCGGATTATTTGGATTTTTAAGGATTTCAATAAGATCTTCCTTGGTGAGCTCATCAAAAACCACAACAACAGGTAGACGGCCCACGAATTCAGATTCAAAGCCGAAGTTTATGAGATCCTGAGCGGTTACCTCCTTGAGTATCGCCCAAGGGACATCTGTAGACCTGACATCCGCCTCAAATCCTATCCCCTGGCTCTGGAGCCTTCTTTTTATAATATCGGTGAGCTTTCCAAAAGCGCCGCTCATTATGAACAGTATATTTTTGGTATTCACTTCTTTTTTTTCTTTTTTTCCTGTTCTTCTATAGTGCTCTATGGCCTGTATTTGTGATATGGGATCATGAGGAACCTTAAGGTCCACATCAGTTTCTTCCATTGGTTTTAAAAGCGCCCTCTGCACCCCGGTCCTTGACACATCATGGCCGATAAGATTTTCACTTGATGCTATTTTGTCTATTTCATCAATGTAGATTATTCCGTTTTCAGCCAAATCTATATCCTCATTGGCCTCATAGACTAAGTCCCGGACAAGGTCCTCTACATCCGCACCTACATAACCTGTTTCGCTGAATTTGGTGGCGTCTCCCTTTACAAAAGGCACCCCAAGCTTCTGAGCGACCAATTTGATCATATAGGTCTTCCCCACCCCGGTCGGACCGATCATCAACACGTTGTTCTTAATCATCCCGACACCGGTTGTTCTCTTTTTGTCAGCGCTTTTACGAGAATGTTTTATCCTGTTAAAATGCGTACAAATCTTTGTAGCAAGAATGGCCTTTGCTTGCCTCTGCTTGACCACAAAGCTATCCAGATACGTCTCCAATTCCTCAGGAAGCATATCAAACAGGGGAGTTCCTTCAGATTCACTGTCTCTTCCTTCCCCATCAGTGGACTCTTCACTGCTCCTCGGAAAAACGAGAGGAGAAATGATTTTTACGCGATTACCATATTTCTTGGAGAGGTATTCACTAAGTTCCTTTTCCAGTTCTTTCTGGTTAGGAATCTTACCGCCGTCATACCTCTCATCTGATAATTTTTTTTCGATCTCCATTCGACACCGTCCTGCCTTCCGAAATCTTTCGCGGATGGCATAATTTTTTAAAGATAAATTAAAATTCCCGCGTCATATAAGTTAAGTCTTCATTCAAATCACGCTTTGTAATATCAATCAACGGCAAACTGCAAATCCAAAGCCTTAACTAAATCACGGGTATGGAATATACCAGATAATATATTCATTGGCTTCAGGTATTTCAACCCTTATATTTTTCTGAAATATTCTCGAAACCCACCTGCTCCCATCACCTGGCAGTAAAAAAAAGAGGAAACCGAACATATATGGCAGATTATACAAGAGCATTGCCCGTAATACTTGATCATCCATTTCTCAAGGTATGCAGTTTCTTGTGCTGAACTATCCTATTGACTCGCTGCTTCAATTCAATTAACGTTATTTCAATATGCCTATATACCCAAACATAAGGTAATAATTAATGGTTTCAAGACTGGAAATCAAACTGAAAGAAGAATTATTTGATGCCGAAGGTTGGGCTGTTCGGCGTAAATCAAGAGAATATTTCGGATTCGAGGTCAGAGATATCAGGGCAATCCGGGTATTGACAATTGACTCCGATTTAGGCCAGGAAGAATTGGAACGAATAAAAACGGAAATATTTACCAATCCAGTCACTGAAGAATCATCATACTCACCCATAGCCGGCGATTTTGATTGGATAATATGGATAGGATACCGGCCCGGTGTCAGGGATACTGCAGGAAGCACAGCTGCAGAGGCAATAGAAGACCTTCTGAGAATTAAATTCAAACCGGATAATACAGTATACACCTCAAAAATTTATGAAATCAGAGGAAAACTAAATCTCGAAGAGGTCCGGAAAATTGCCGGCAACCTATTAGCCAATGACATCATACAACAATGGAAAGTGTTTTCAAGGGAGGAATGGGACAAGGACGAAGGGATAGGTTTTATCGTACCAAAAGTCATACTCAATCACGTTCCCCTCGTAAAAACTATCTCCATTAAAAATGATGAAGAATTAAAGCAGATTTCGCTTGAACGTAATCTCGCACTTCAGGAAAGAGACATACCCGTAATAAGGCGTTATTTCCTTCGCCAAGATGTCCTTGAAGAACGGAAAAAAGTCGGACTTGATCTCCCCACTGACGTTGAATTGGAATATATCTCCCAGGCCCGCAGCGATCATTGCAATCATAACACCTTCAGGGGACTTTTCACGTATCATGACCTGGAAACCGGCATCATAGAAATAGAAGACAATCTTTTCAAAACTTACATAGAGGCCCCCACCCTAAAACTTATGAAAGAAAAAGACTGGGTAATATCAGTTCTTTGGGACAATGCGGGGGTTGGACGCTTTGACGATAACCACTACTACGTGATAACCGGAGAAACCCATAACAGCCCATCCAACATGGAGGCTTACGGAGGAGCCATTACAGGAATAGTGGGAATTTACAGGGATCCAATGGGAACCGGGAAAGGTGCCAAGCTTATCCTTGGAATGTACGGATACTGCGTTGGGGATCGCGATTATTCTGGAGATTTTACACCTCATCTCCATCCCCGACGTTTGCTGGACGGGGTCATAGAGGGAGTTCGAGACGGCGGAAACAAAAGCGGCGTTCCGACGCCCTTTGGTCTTCTCCTGTTTGACCCCAGTTACCTGGGCAAATGCCTGGTGTTTGTCACCGCTATGGGAATAATGCCAGCGAAAATCGGGAATAAATCTTCCCATGAAAAGACTACCAGCCCAGGAGATCTTATAATCATGTCTGGGGGCAGGGTGGGAAAAGATGGAATCCACGGTGTAACTGCTGCTTCAGAGACATACAGTGAACACACGCCAGCGGGACACGTCCAGATAGGTGACCCTTACACGCAGAAAAAGATGCACGATTTTCTACTTGAGGCCAGAGACGAAGGTCTCATAGCATATATTACCGATAACGGTGGTGGAGGACTATCTTCTTCCATAGGGGAATCCGCCCGTTCCAGCAACGGTTGTCGAGTCGACTTGGATAAAGTCCCTCTAAAATATGAAGGATTGGACCAGTGGGAAATATGGGTGTCGGAATCTCAGGAGAGAATGACCGTCGCTGTGAGGCCTGAACATCTGGAACGATTTATGGAGCTTTCCTGTAAACACGCTGTAGAGAGCACGGTTATCGGAGAATACAACGATACGGGATATCTCCGCCTGGATTACAAGGGAAGTACCTGTGCCTATATTCGAATGGACCTTCTCGAATCCGACTTTCCACAATGGGAGTTCGATGCAGAATGGAGTCCACCTCAAATGCGTGGGCTCACCGAACCCGTGCTGAGCGAGCCTTCGAATCACGTATTATTACTTAGAGATATCCTTGCCCGTCCAAATATCTGTTCTCGAAACTGGATAGTAAGACAGTATGATCACGAAGTACAGGGCGGTAGCGTGATCAAACCACTTGTGGGGAAAAAACGTGACATACCCAGTGATTCGGTAGTAACAAGACCCATACTGGAATCGAAGAGAGGTGTAGTAGTATCTCAGGCACTCAACCCGGTTTATTCGCAAATAGATACTTATCACATGACTGCAGCCACCATAGATGAAGCGGTTCGAAAGGTATTGGCTACAGGAGGAGATCCGAACCATATTGGGGGCCTGGACAACTTCTGTTGGCCAACGATCGAGTATCACCATGAGAGGAATCCCGATGGTAAATACAAGGCTGCTCAGCTCGTCAGAGCCAATAGGGCTTTGAGGGATTATTGTCTGGGCTACGGCATACCACTGCTTTCTGGAAAAGACAGCATGTATATCGACGGATATTTAGCGGGGCGTTACGGTGAAAAGCATAAGATATCCGGCCTTCCGACCTTGCTCTTTACAGCGAGCAGTGTGATAGAGGATGTAGCAAGGTGCGTATCGATGGATGCTAAGTTTCCTGGTGATATTGTTTATATTCTCGGAGAGACCAGGGATGAACTCGGGGGAAGCGAATATTATCAGATGATGGGTTTCTTGGGGCTTAATGTCCCTCGGGTAGAGGTAGAGACTCTAAAGCCACTTTACCTGTCCCTGCATAAAGCCATTAATGAGGGGTTGGTCTCTTCATGTCATGCCGTATCAAGGGGAGGACTGGCGGTTCATCTTGCCATGATCGCAATGGCAGGGGAACTGGGTATACAAATTGATTTGCGTCAGATTCCTGCTTCCCCTGGAATTACTGCCACACAAATCCTCTACTCTGAGTCTTGCGGGCGATTCATTGTCACCGTACCCCCGGAAAAAAGACAAGTATTTGAAAATCTTCTATCAGAATCAAAAATGGGAAAGGCCGGCTTTGTTACCGAAGAGCTGCGCCTCTCTGTCACCGACGGTGAAGGAAAGGTAATCATTGATGAAGAAGTTATGCGGCTCAAGGAATCCTGGAAAAAACCATTCGGGGAATTTATATGACAGACGTCAAGGCACTGGTTCTTACAGGATACGGACTCAACTGCGACTATGAAACCAGTTTTTCTCTGGCAAAGGCCGGAGCAGAACCTCACAGGATCCACATTAATGAATTGATTCTGGGTGGTAACACAGGTTTCAAAGCCAAGCTTAAAGACTTTCATATACTTGTGTTTGGAGGAGGATTCAGCTGGGCGGACGATCATGGTGCCGGAGTAGTTATGGCATCAAAGTTGAAAAACAACTTAGGCGATCAAATAGAAAGTTTCATCCAAGACGGAAAACTGATCCTGGGCATCTGCAACGGTTTTCAGTGCCTGGTGAATCTCGGTCTTATACCTGGTTTCGACTTTGATTACAGAAAACGCAGTGTAGCCATAACCTATAACGATTCGGGCAATTTCATTGATACGTGGGTGAATCTCAAGATAAACCCTCAATCGCCTTGTATATTTACAAAAGGGATTTCCTCCATGGAACTACCTGTAAGACACGGAGAAGGAAAATTCTATGCGCAGAACAAGCAGGTCGACCGGCTTTTAAAGGACGGGCAAGTTGTACTTCAGTATGCGGATGGGCAAGGGAATGAGGCAAAAGGACGATGGCCATTTAATCCAAACGGCTCTCTCAAAGATATAGCTGGCATATGCGATCCCACTGGTCGTATTTTCGGTATGATGCCTCATCCGGAAGCTTACAATCACTTCACCAACCACCCTGACTGGACCAGAAAAAAGGATGCGATGGCGCGCCAGGGCATGAACCTGGAAGAAGAACATGGAGAGGGAATCAAAATCTTCAAAAATGCGGTTCATTATATTAGAAATTCTTTATAGAAAACCTGAGAAGCTCTGTACCAACCTTGCCTCGGAGATATCTTCAGGCCCTCTCGTCAGCCCCTATATTCCATCCCCAAACGTACCCTATTATACCTTGACAACATAGTGCTTAGGATAGTATGAAATAACGCTTCTTATCCATAACTTATGAAGGAGATAAATATAAGATGGCTTCCAACAGAAAAAAAACAAAAGCGATTAGGCAAAACAAGAGCAAACCCAATAAAGACAACCTCAAGGCCAATCTCAAACGCCTACAGAAAAACGCCGAAATTCTGAGAGAAATGGCTTCTGACGAAGCAAAATAGCCCGCCTTATTCCCTGAAAGCCCTAAAACTCAGGAAACTGCTCTAAACACGGGTTTATTCTTTACTTGGTTATACGTTTGACTTATAAACATAGCAAAAAACGTACTTTCAGTCATCTTTACCAGCGGGAACAGAAAATTTAAGTTTTTCTGATAGTTACTCATAACATACCCCAGACAAACAGGCCCCCTGGAGCAACTGAGGAGAATTCTGCCTCTTCTGAGCTAAAGCCGAATAAAAGGCAAATGCTATGCTGCTTAGGGCGGGGGATAATCCAGGTCAGCCACTAAAATCTAATTATTTTGAAAGGAGTTGATATGAAAGATATAGTAATTGTTTCTGCATGTCGAACAGCGATCGGTACTTTCGGCGGAGCGCTGAGAGATATAAACGGTGCGGTAATAGGAAGTATTACAATGAAAGAAGCCATCAAACGCGCTGGAATAGAGCCGAATATGATCGACGATGTCCGTTACGGCTGCTGCATTGGCCCCACTGACGCACTCAATGTAGCCAGGGTGTCTGCCCTGATGGCCGGAATACCCGACAATATCCCTGCAGTAACCATAAACCGGGTTTGCATATCAGGGATGGATGCAGTCATCTCCGGTGCGGCCACAATCCAGGCCGGACAGGCAGATATCATACTGGCTGGAGGAACGGAACATATGTCAGGAGCCCCCTACTCAGTTGAAAACGCCAGATGGGGTTGCAGGCTGCAAGATAGCGTTTTTACAGATGTAATGATTCATGCTCTGCATTGCGGGTCACACCTGATACCCCATCCTGAAGACGGTCCAGTCAAGGAGGGAATGCCACTTGATCTCTTCAAGGGTAAACCATACATAATGGGACACACTGCAGAATTCGTGGCCCAGCTGCATAATATAAGCCGCGAAGAGATGGACGAAATAGCCCTTCGCAGCCACAACAATGCTGAAAGGGCCACAAATGACGGTTCTTTTAAGGATGAGATCGTACCGGTAGAAGTCCCTCAAAGGAAAAAACCTCCTATTATATTTGACAAAGATGAGCACTTCCGTCCCGGGCTGACGATGGATGATCTTGTGAGACTGCCACCCGCCTTCATCCCGAAAATAGGAAAGGTAACTGCGGGAAACGCCTCCGGGATCAATGATGGTTCTGCCGGCATGATTATCATGACGGAGGAAAAGGCGAAGGAGTTGGGCCTCAAGCCTCTGGCGAAAATTCGAGCTACTGGCAGGGGAGCCTGTCATCCTTCTGTCATGGGTCTGAGCCCGGTTCCTGCAGTGAAGGATCTACTCAAGAGAAACCCGGACCTCAAGATGGAAGACTTTGAGCTTATCGAACTGAATGAAGCCTTTGCCGCTCAGTATCTTGGTTGTGAAAAAGAGCTGAACCTTAACCGAGAAATAACCAATATAAACGGTTCCGGAATCGGCCTGGGACATCCGGTAGGCGCGACTGGATGTCGAATAATGGTTACCCTAATCTATGCCATGAAAAAACAAGGTAAAAGCCTTGGTCTTGCGACTCTTTGCGGTGGCGGAGGTGTTTCAATGGCGTGCGCTTTAGAAATATTGTAGAGAATGCTGTTAAAAGGCACTATATATTCTTAAGCCACGATCTTATGCTTATTCTTATTCATTATTTTTATTAGGAGGAGATAGAAGTGTACAAAGATATCGTAATCGTGAGTGCTGCCAGAACACCTTTCGGGCGCTATTGCGGGTCCCTTAGAGAATATGATTACTTTGACCTGGGTGCCATACCGATGAGAGAGGTACTTAATAGAGTTAACCTCCCTGGAGAGCAGGTCGAAGAGGTTTACTGGGGAGTGGGAGACACCTCAGTCTGCAAAGATGTCTTTACTCCTGTAGCTGCTAGGCAGACTCTCATTAAGGCCGGACTGCCACCTGAGACTCCATCAGTATCCATTGACAAGGCTTGCGTATCAGCAATGTCTGCAGTCCATTACGGAATTCGGGCAATGGTCGCTGGCGAAATCCAGTGTGCAATCGGCGGGGGCGCAACCTCTTTCAGCCAGGAGCCACTGATTGTCAGAGGTCTTCGCTGGAAAGGATTCAGACTTGGGGATGTAGTTATGGAAGACCCTTTATTTGAAATGAGATACAAAGATTTCAATCCTGTCTCGATAGATACTGATAATGTGGCTATAGAATATGGTGTATCACGAGAGGAGCAGGATGAATGGGCATTGAGAAGCCACCAAAATTATGGCCAGGCCTGGGAGGCGGGAAAATTCAAGGATGAAATGATAAAACTTGAGATTCCACAAAAAAAAGGGGATCCGCTGGTCCTGGAGATCGACGAACAATACCGTCCTAAAACAAACATGGAAAGCCTCGCCAAACTTCCAGGCATTTACGGATGCAAGAATGTTACGGCTGGAAACGCCCCGGGTTTGAATGACGGCGCCACTGCCATACTATTCATGACCAGAGCCAAGGCCGAAGAATTAGGTCTTGAGCCTCTTGCAGAAATAATATCCATGTCTTCAATTGCAATAAGCCCGCTGCGAATGCCCGAAGGTCCTGCAATTGCCGCCGAAAAGGCGCTAAAAGCGGCTAACCTCGGACTTGATAATATAGCTGCGGTGGAAATCAACGAAGCTTTTGCTGCTGTACCTCTTGTAAGTACCCTAATGCTCAGTGACAAGGATAAGACAAAAACCAAAGCACTGCGAGATAAAACCAATATAAACGGAAGTGCCATCGCCATAGGGCACCCCAATACAGCCAGCGGGGCTCGCCTTATGATGAATTTAATGTATGAGTTACGCAGGCGCGGAGGAGGATATGCTCTGGGAGCTATATGCGGAGGACTGGCTCAGGCCGATGCCTGCATCATAAAAGTATAAAAAAAATAGTATTGTAATCTCAAAAGTCTCATTAAAAGCTCAAGGAGCGGTAACTTCTTTTCAGGTTTCCCGCTCCTTGACTGTTTAATATCAATCAAGGTACTCCGTGCTCTTAAGCCTTTTCCCCGTTCGATACTCAGCGTGCAACCTTAGGGCCGCTTTTAATTCTTCAATCATGTAATCTGAAAGTGGAAGGTGCTTGACGTCGGGCCATCCAGCCGTCTGAATTAGTTTTAATGCTTTCACAGTTTCCGGCTCAAGCCCTGGATAATCTTTGTCCTGCCGTGAGCAACCCAGACATGCTATTCCTCCCTTTTCCCTTTGAAAAACCGCCATGCCCCTTCCGGTGTATGGTCTTCCACATAGACAGCATTTATCTAGATCAATTTCATATCCACCCAGGGCCATTGCTCTTCCTTCAAAAATAACACGGATGCGATCAGCCGGTCCGAATTCGTTCATATTCAAGAATAACTCTTCGATAAGCTCGAACATCCTCCCGTCCGGGACATTTTGTGGAAAAAGTATCTCCGCAAGTTCTATTATATAGCTAGCCAGAGCCAAGGATTGATAGCTAGATCTGAGATGGGGAAAAGCATTTATTAATCTGCAGGAATTGAGAAAATGGATGTCTCTATTACTTCTTATCTGGTATTCCATCTTAACCAGGCTGAATATATCCAGACAATTAGGAAAGCGTATGCGGCTTCGACGGGCACCTTTGGCTACACCTTTCAACCGACCACCGTCAGGAGTAAGAAAAGTGACCAGAAGATCAGATTCCCCGAAATCCTTTACCCGCATTATAACCGCGCGGGAGATGTGAAAATCCATATGGCAACCTTCAGGCGCCGGGACATGGAGGGCTTCCGGTTGAAGGGTAACTGACGGAGATAGTGCCTCCCCGCATATTCAGAAAAATTTTAAGAGCCACCTGTAAATAATTTTACTCCAGGACTACGAGCGCATCTACAGCAACCGGCCTGCTCCCTGAAATAATCAAAGGATTTATATCAATTTCTTTTACTTTATCATTTTCCAGCCCGATTCTGCCAACGTTCAGCAGAATATCCGCAAGAAGGTCACGATCCGCGGCTTCCATGCCTCTCACTGCATCCAGAATTTTGTGACCTTTAATCTCCCCCAGCATCTCCAAGGCATCTCGTTTTTCCAGAGGCGCAATGCGAAAAGAGATGTCCTTCAATATCTCGGTAAAGATTCCACCCAGACCGAACATCACGCAGGGCCCGAACTGCGGGTCACGTGTCAGACCTGCAACAAGCTCCCTACTGCCTTTTATCAGCTCTTGCACCAGTATCGTACCTTCTTTGCCGTCCATGTTGCCTCTGATCTCCTCAAAAGCAACCCTGGCCTCATCCTCATTTCTGATGTCCACTCGAATCAGAGATTTTTCGGTTTTATGAGCTATTTCTGAAGAACATGCCTTTAAAACCAAAGGGTAACCGATCTCTTCTGCGGCCTTGGAAAGACCCTTTTCATCCTCGACAAGGATCTCCCGGGTAACCGGTATATGATAGGAAGCCAGGACCTGCTTAGCCTCATACTCTGAAAGTGTGGTTCGTCCCTCCTTGAGTGCCTTTTCTATAATCTCCATATTATCCTCCATTTCTCTCTGTTTACTTTATGTGCGCTTTTTTCAGCTCCTCTTTACCACACGGACATCCCTTTATCAATTATCGCTTTACACCGGTGAGTATATTTTGCCGCACCCCCCTCAATAGAGAGTGCTCATATAGTTTTTGCTTAGGTAGCCGCTTCTTGTATATCTCTGTTTCGCCAGTAATTCCGAAGTATTCGCAACGCCCTGACACTTTCATCAGGGCTGTCGAATACTGGAAATAAATTTGTGTTTTTCATACCTTCGATGGTTTCACCGACACCTAGAAAACTTAGGGAAATTGGTTTCTTATATTTGTCACACATACCCTTCATGAAATTCAAGAGTGGTCTCGGGTTATTTACGCCATTACTAAACAAGGCTGTCAGTTCCGGGCCGTACATAAAAGAAAGCACCAAGCCTTGAATATAGTCCAGAGCGAGACAATTCTCAAGGATAAATGCCAGGGATTCTATATTATGGACATCTCCCAGATCCATAGGGTTTGACATACGGATAACCCCCCCTCTTCGAAGACTTTGAATTCTCTCCAGGAGACTATCAGGGAAAGGCGGGCACTTAAAACCATATTTTTCACATGCATCACCTAAAATTACAGCCGCACCGCCGGATAGAGACATAGCGGCAAGATTTTCCCCCTTCAGGGGGTAAAGTTGGAGGGCCTTGGCGCATACGGTCATATCATGAATATCCCGAGCGCGAACGATCCCGGCCTGCCTCAAGGCTCCTTCCACTATAGTATCATTGTTCGAAAGAGCGGCAGTGTGTGACTTTGCTATTTCTGAAGCACCCTCTCCTACATTGGACTTGAAGATCACAATCGGTTTTTTTGCCCTGCATGCAATTCGCATCAATTCCCTTCCGTCCTCTATACTCTCCAAATACATATGAATTTGCTCTGTCTCCTTGTCATCAATCAAATATTTCAGGAAATCGATCTCATTTAAATTAAGTTTGTTGCCAACACTAATAATCTTTGAGAAACCTACATGCGCCTCAGAAAAGGAATAGGCACACTGGGTTGTTATTCCGCCGCTTTGTACAATTATGCTGACTGGACCTTTTTTGAACACTTTTGGCTGAAAGGGATTGAATGGCGTACATATATTCGAACCTGTACATATCACCCCTATACAATTGGGCCCAATAAATTGAATACCATACCTGGATGCCACTTGAATGACATCTCTTTCCAGCTGAAGGTTATCCTGATCAAATTCGCGGAAACCGCCGGTTGAAATAATGGCATGGGTTATTCCTTTTCGACCACAAATATCCAGCGTCTCTGGCACAAACCGAGCAGGTACCAGTATGACTCCAAGATCAATACCAACGGGCAGTGATTCCGGATCAGTAATAATCTCAGCTCCAAAGACCTGTCCCGGCTTTCTTCCAACAGGAAAAATCTCCCCCTTAAACCCCATTTCCCTGGAATTGGAGATAATATTTTTTGCCAGATTCCTGTGCCCGTCACCCACGCCGAATACTGCAACCTTATCAGGATAGAAAAAATGTCTCATTCCCGCCCCACTTCTATTTCTATAAATCGCCTAAATGTTTCCCTTGCGTAAAGAAATCCTTTTTGCGGTTTCTCTCACCATCTGTCCCAAAACTTCCCTGTCCTCTAAACCGAAACTGATAATGGTAGCCGCGATACCAATACAGCCAACGAGGTTATTCCGGTGACCAAATATAGAAGCGGCTACCCTTCGTATTCCCTTTCTCACTTCCTGGTCTTCAAATGCATACCCATTCTTCCTGACTGTGAGCAACTCTTTCTCCAGTTCTTCAGGATCGGTAATGGTATTCTCTGTTACAGAAGGGAGGCCTATTTTCCCCAGCACCTTCCTTCTTTTTTCAGATTCCATATAGGCAAGATGGTTCTTTCCAACAGCAAGAGCATGTAGGTATGGATATGCGCTTCCTATACGCGAATATAAACGTACACCCTCGCTGCCCTCAACCTGCTCAATCAAAATGAGTTGATCCCTGTCCAAGGTTGAAAGCTCTATAGTCTTCTGCGTCTTTCTGGCCAGTTCATGCATGAAAGGCAGTGCAACGGAACGAAGAGTAAGTTTATCCTGAATGCGTCCACCCAAATATAAAAGACGCATACCGAGCTGGTAACCACCCCTTTGCCCGGCTTTCTCTATTATGCCCCTTTCACAGAGAGTATTCAGAATCCTAATCAGAGACTGTCTCGGAATATCTACTCTTTCCATTATCTCTGAAAAGGAGACGTTCTTATCCCAAGATGCCATAGCCTCTATAACATCAAGCGCCCTGGCGACCGCCGGTGAATATATTGACCTATTTTTCTCCACTTAATACCAAATGTGATACTGTTAATACCAAATGTGATATTTTTCAAAACTACCCTCAGTTGTCAAGAAAAAGTTTTTGGATCATCCATATAAATATGCATACTACACCACACACCTGATTCAGCTATAGGAGAAAAAACCAGGTCTAAAAACGCTTGGGTTTATACCCAATTCTTTATCAGTTCTTTATCTTACGGGAGGTAATCAGGGACAGGGCCTTCTGCCCTGGGAAAGGACAAAAGGCCCGTTAAAAAGCGTCTAGGGATAAGTGGCCTCAAAAGGAAGAACTCTGCTAACGCCGTTGGCCGTAAAACTGAAAGAACCCTCTTTAACGGTCACCGGGACTGTGAAATCGGGGACTCCGGTCCACCATCTCTCCAGGGCCTCCCAGGGGCTCCATCCTTTCTCCTTCAGCTTAAAACCACTGGTAACCAGGAGACTCAATAGACCGGAACGAACTGTAATAAGGGTGGTAGCCCTCACCTGATCCGTCTTGCCAGCGGGAATCCAGTAAGAATCATTGTTATTCACTGTGACTAAATCAAAATCCTTATCAAAGGCTACCGTAAACTTGTAATTTTCCAGCAGTATAGGGTAAGGGTTCGGGTTCTCTATATTAAAAAGAAAGCTCATTGGTAAGGGAGCCCCCCTATCTCCTGCCTTACCTTTGGTAGGCTGAATCTTGCCAGCTATATACCAGTACCCGTCATATTGAGGCACCATAAAGGATTCCAGTGTGATTTTAGGAGACTTGAAATTAGCTTCAGTGGGTTTTACCTGCAAACCGACACAGGATGTGAGGACAACCCCTAGGCCAAAAAGAAACATGGCCAGCAAAACGAGTTTTTTATACATAGTAAAACCTCCCTTTTGTGCAAACGTGACTTTGACCCGCTGTCCGCCAGAGCGAAGGCAATACAGCCTCTTTGTGCAAACCAGGCGAACAACTTGACATTCGGACTGTTTTCCCGGTCAGGATAACCACCTTTTTCTCCTCTTGTAGTGCTTAACATCGCGAAAGCTTTTTCTGCCACCCTTGTCGGTAAACCCGAGATAGAAATCCTTGATATCCTCGTTCTTGCTCAAAGTTTCCGAAGTATCGTCCATGACAATCCTTCCAGTCTCGATGACATATGCATAGGGAGCGACATTCAAGGCGAGTTTGGCATTTTGTTCAACCAGGAGAATAGAAATCTTCTCTTTCTCGTTGAGCTGCATGATGATATTAAAGATTTCATGGATAAGCATCGGGGCAAGCCCCATAGAAGGTTCGTCCAGCAATACCAGCTTAGGCTCGGTCATTAAAGCTCGACCCACTACAGTCATTTGTTGCTCTCCACCGCTAACGAACCCTGCTGTCTCATTGCGCTTTTCCAGGAGTCTCGGGAAATAGCGATACACTATTTCCAGGCCCTCTTTTACTGAGCCGGTCTTTCTCAAGTGTGCTCCCACCTTAAGATTTTCTTCAACTGTAAGGTGTTCAAACACCCTCCTGCCTTCTATAACCTGAACGATCCCCATCTTAGCGATGCTGGCAGGCCTCTCCTGGTGAATGTATTGCCCCTCAAACTCGATCGCGCCATCAGTCACCTCGCCATCTTCTGTTTTCAAGAGGCCGGAGACAGCCTTGAGAGTAGTGCTCTTTCCAGCACCATTAGCGCCCAGAAGTGCGACAATTCCCCCCCTAGGCACTTCAATAGAAACCCCCTTCAGGACGAGGATAACCTCGTGGTACTTAACCTCGATATTATTTATCTTTAGTATCGCCTCAGATGTATCCAAAGCCCTACCTCCAAGGGTGATTTTTGCTGTTGCCTACCATCCCAGCCAATCCTTTTCCCACTTCTCAGGCCACCGGGCTTTAAGGTCCACACGGTCTACTTCCTGAAAACTTCCCTTTCTATATTCCTGGACAAGGCAACCGGTAGTAGGCCTGTGATCAGCTGGTGTAAAAGTAACCGGGGAAGCGCCAAGGCCGAAGTCAAAATTGCGAAGCGTCTCAAAACCCTTTTTCATAATTCCGGGCCCTGTGAGATCGCCGGCATTATCCGCCCGCTTCATAGCCTCCCACAGTACGAGTGCATCCCCCCATGCCTGGACAGTCCTAATCAGCCTCTTATTTTGGGGCACACCAGGGTTGTATTTCTTAGCCGAAGCTACCAGAATGTCCATATTCTTATAGTCCTGTCCATAAAACCCTATCGGGGTTGCGCCCATAATTCCTTCTGCCGCCTCTCCTGCAAGACGGGGAAGGTTTTCATCAAATCCCCAGTTATTAACAATGTGGTCAGCTCCAAGACCCAGAGCATAGGCATCACGGACAGTCGCAGAAACTGACATAGTGGTGTTGCCGTGCCATACCAGGTCAGGCTCGAATTTCTTGAGTGCCATAATCTGGCTCTTTGTATCAAGGGCAAATAGAGAAACATCCTGATCAGGTCCTACTTCAAAACCCAGTAAAGCAGCCTGATCTTTTACCGCCTTGATAGGCGCGCTTGCATAAGGAGAGGCGAACATATAACAACATGCAAACCTCGGCTTTCTCTTCTTGTAATCCGGTTTCGTGGGCCACTTTTTATCGAACCAGGCGGTGATGCAGGCCCTGGCATTCGTGGAATAGTCAGATGAAAAAAAGAGATTATAGGGTGTCTTTTTAGGATCGGTCAGATGGGCTGAATAGGAAGCGGATACATACGGAATCTGGTCCTTATTGACAGTAGGCGACAGGGCCTCGGTATCGCCGGTGCCCCAACCCATGATAGCTATCGAACCTAATCTTTTGAGTAGTTTATACTTTGTTATTGCCTCAGGGATTCGATAGCCGTAATCGAACCATGTGTACTTAATTTTCTTCCCGTTGACCCCTCCTTGTTCATTTATATACTTGAATGCCTCGTCCATACCGATAGCGTAATCTTTTCCAACATCGGAGGTGGCTCCTGTTGTGTCCATAATTCCCCCAATCTTGATCTGATCGGCCGAGGCTGTAACACTGAAGCTTACCACCAAAACCGCTGTCAGCAGAGTTACCAAAAAAACTAGAAGCCTGTTAGTTTTCATCGTTCCCCCCTTGCTCTTTTAAAAACTGGTATCAACCCATATCCCTCAAAAAAAACACCAAACCGTTTTGGTTAAACTTTTCACCTCCTTTCTAGCACCTAGTAAGAAAAAGGCCACAGATTGAAATAATTTTTGACCTGCCACCAGCGATAGGCCAGCCCGTTGGGCTCATAGATAAGAAATGCGCAGATAGCAAGGCCAAAGGCCATATCCTTAATATAAGCAAAATCAAAAAGAAGTTTCGGATAATGCTCTGAAAGAGGAATAACCGCCATCTGCAGCAATTCCATAATCATAACCATGAAAATAGATCCGAAGATGGCCCCATGTATCGAACCAACGCCTCCTATCAAGATCACCCCTACAAGCCAGAGAGACAAGAACCAAGGAAAATGTTCGGGGCTCAATGCAGCAGTATTACTAACCCAGAACGCCCCGGCAATCCCTGCCATGAAACCGGCAACAAAAAAGGCAAGCAATTTATACCACACGATATTGATACCGAGGGCCTCTGCCGCAATATCGTTGTCCCTTATTGCCACCCAGGCCCGGCCCGGTTTCGAACGGAGCAGATTGGCCAGTATTATAACCATCAGGGTGAGTAAGACAGCCATGAGGTAATAGATCTTGACGTCTGTATCAATAACCCAGGGACCTACCTTAATAATCCCGGGAGGAAGGGAAAATGCCTGCCCACGGCCGCCGATCTGGCTGACATACTGGGTGAGAAAAAAGTCCACTGTAATAAACTGGGCCGCCATGGTGGTAAGTATAAGATAAAATCCTTTTACCTTTGCGGAAGGCAGGCCGAATAGAACGCTCCATAATCCAGCAACAATACCGGCTGCGACAATGCTTATGGGATAAGCCAGACCCCATTCATTAAACAATGGAGGCCATGGGAACTGCAGTACCAGCAGCGTACTTGTGTAGGCTCCCACTGCTATAAATGCAGCATGACCAAGCGTTATCAGACCGGCAAAACCGATCAGCAACTGGGCACCAAGGGCCCCCATAGAGGTATATCCAATCATGGTGGCAGCGCCGACCCAGTATCCGAAATCAGGATCGAGGGAGAGCAGAGGAATGCCGATAAAAATAATCGCCAATAGCAAAAGCATCTTTGATTTTAGGAACTTCGTCTGCCACCAACCCTGGTCTTCTGCATAATTTTGATGATAATCACCGCAGGGCAGCCACACACTTGACATAAAATTCCCTCCTGTACAAATCCGGGATTCTCAACCAGCACTCAGCAAATGTGAAAGTAAGCGGAAGAAGTTCATGCCTATACTCTCTCGATTCTTTCCCATCCCCAGAGGCCATAAGGCCTGAAAAGCAGAAAAACCGCCATAAAAGCAAAAGGCATGATCTCCTTTACTCCACCCGGAAAATACTGGTCGAGATAAGTACCAGAAAAATTCTGAAGCACCCCGATTATTATACCGCCGACAATGGCGCCGGGAACCGAATTCAATCCCCCTAAAACTACAGCCGGCAATACAAGCAACCCAAGATAGCCTACGGAAATATTGATCCCGTTAATATTCCCTAAGAGAGCTCCGCCAACTCCCGCGCTCATAAACGCAATTGACCAGGCTGCCGCATATACGAACCGTGCACTTACTCCCAGGGAAAGGGCGGCAGTTTCATCATCAGCGGTTGCTTGCATGGAAAGACCCCAACGTGTATATTTAAAAAAGGCAACAAATACTATAAGAAGGACAATAGCGAGAATAAATGACCAGAGATATACTGGAGAAATCTTGAGAAGGCCTAAACTGATAGGCTTAATGTCAAAAACAGGAGGGTCAAAGACCTTGGTATCGGTTGCCCATGTGAACTCCACCAGTCCTTTGAAGAAAAAGGACAGCCCTACGGTAACCATTATAACTGAGAGAATAGGTTCGCCTATAAGCTTATCCAAAAAAATCCGCTCCGTCAAAAATCCAAGAGCGATTCCTACAAGAAGAGTGAAAAATACGGCTGGAATGAAAGGAATACCCCACTGGTAAAAGCTATAGGTAACATAGGCCCCGATAATGGTAAGCTCCCCCATTGCAAGATTCAGAACGCCCGAGCACTTGTATATCAGGACCCACCCGAGAGCTACCAGGGCGTAAATTCCACCTACCAGGATGCCGGTGGCAAGGGTCATAAGAAAAAGCTCCATACGTTCCTCCTAGCTAAATATTGATTTCCCTTATACGGAGGTCGGTTCTTATACGCTGCTCACGGCCGTCCTCGTATGTTATGGTGGTATTCATATGCACGACGTCCGTCTCCTGATAAAGGGCGCTCACAATGTCAATGTATCTCTCTTCAACAAAAGCTCGTCTCAATTTACTGGTTCGGGTTAATTCTTCGTCATCCGCATCAAAAACCTTGTAAAGATTTACGAACTTACAGATCTTAGCAGGTGGAGGCAGGTCTTTGTTGGCCTCTTCTATCTGCTTTTGTATAAGATCATAGACTTCGGATTTCTGTGAAAGCTCAGGATAACTGGTATAGTTGATCTTTTTCTCATCCGCCCATTTCCCAACTACCGAATAATCAATACACATGACTGCAACCACAAAATCTCTTTTATCCCCTATCACCCACGCTTCTTGAACAAAAGGGCTGAATTTCAACCGGGTTTCCAAATATTGCGGTGAGAACGGCCTCCCGTCAGAAAGGGTCATCACATCCTTAGTCCTGTCAAACACGACCAGGTGACCGTCTTCATCGATAAAGCCCCTGTCCCCTGAATACAGCCATCCATCGACCAGGCTGGTTTTTGTGGCCTCCGGATTCTTATAATATCCATGGAAAACTGACGGACTCTTGGTTATAATCTCACCATCTTCCGTTATCCTGACCTCGGTCTGAGGTATAGGCGTGCCTACCGTGTCGAATTTTACATCACCATCCCTGTGGACTATAGAAATTCCCGCTATTTCCGTCTGGCCGTATATCTGTTTCAGGTTAACACCTAGAGCATGGAAGAATCTGAAATGATCAGGGCCCATCGCAGCGCCACCGGTATAACAGTGCCTTAGCCTGGACATCCCCAGGTGATCTGTAAGCTTTTTTTGCATGCTCATGTAAGCCAGCCAGTTAAGAACTTTAAGATACCAGGGAACCGGCTTCTTATCAAATTTGAGGTTTGCGACCCTGTAGCCGACTTTGGTAGCAAATTCGTAAACCTTTCGCTTTATTAATGTTGAGTCGATATATTTCACCTGTACGCTGCGTGTCATACCTTCATAGAGTCTCGGTGGAGCAAACATCACATGAGGTCCTATTTCCCTTATGTTCTCCTGGGCGGTTTCAGGCTCCTCCGGGAAATTAATTGTATACCCAACTTGAAGCCCGCATGATATGGACATCATCTGTTCGCCAATCCAAGCAAAAGGGAGATAGGACACAAAATCATCAGTATCATAACAGGGGTCGATCGACATTAGATTCTGACCCATGGTAAGCATGTTATAGTGACTGAGAAGGGCACCTTTTGGGAGGGCTGTGGTCCCCGAAGTATAAAACAGCAGGCAAATATCGTCACCCTGCCCTTCACGGACCATAGCCTCGAACAAATCAGGATCCTTTTTATCCAATTGCATTCCCAGTTCCTGCGTCTTTTTTATACTTTTTAGAAATTCCTGGTTATAGTTTCTCATTCCCTTGGGATCATCCCAGATAACCCATTCCATATTGGGGCATGACTCCTTTATGGCCAGGGCCTTGTCTACTTCTTCCTGCGTTTCTCCTACAAAAATCTTTGCGTCAGAATGGTCAATAATGTACCTGACCTCATCCATCATGCAGTCCTGAAACAACCATACTCCTATCGCCCCTGCACAAAGCGCCGCCATTTCAGCCCAAAGTCCTTCAGGACGATTGTCTCCGATCATAGCTACCTTATCCCCACGTTTCAGGCCGAGGCTTACCATGCCAAGACATAAATATTTTACATTGTCGTAATAATCCCGCCACGTAAACGGCAGCCATATGCCAAACTCTTTTTCCCTCATAGCCACCTTGTCTTTACCATACTTCCTGCACTGGCTGACAAATAGCTTGGGGATGGTGAGGTCCTTTGTGATTTCCACTCCGCTTCGGCTCATCTCCTCCTCTACCTCCTTGTGGAATACAAATCCTCTTCACCTAGGTAAGCCTTAATAACATCCGGATTCTTCTGAACCTCTTCCGGAGGCCCGTCCATTATCTGATTGCCGAAATTCAATACGAAAATTCGGTGAGAAATATCCATGACCACGCCCATATCGTGCTCAACCAGAATGCAGGTGACCTTCCAACGTTCTTCTTCGTTGAGGTCGAGGATAAATCTGGCCATGTCCTCCACTTCCTCAAGATTCAGGCCGGCTAATGGTTCGTCAAGCAGCAGAAGTTCCGGGTTAAGTGCTAGTGCCCTGCCCAGTTCTACACGCTTCTGCATACCATAGGGCAGCATATGCACTGTTTTATCCCTGATGCTTTCTATTTCCAGAAGATCTATTATCTCCTCTTCTATAAATTTTCTTGCTTCCAGCTCTTCTCTCTTGGTTTTGCCCGCATAAACGGATCCGCTGAGGATACCTGATTTTAGATGGATATGCCTTCCCAGACGGATATTGTCCAGTACTGTCATACCTCCGAAAAGCTCTATTTTCTGAAAGGTCCTGGAAAGACCGAGTTCCGCCCTTTTATGAGGCTTGAGGTCATTTATCCTGAGGTCCTTAAAATAGATATCCCCTTTTTGAGGTTTATAAAGCCCGTTAATGCAATTCATCATGACCGTCTTACCGGCACCGTTCGGACCGATAATCGAGTGGATTTCACCTTTTTTTATCTCAAGATTAATTCCTGCAAGGGCAGCGACCCCGCCAAAAGACATGTGCACGTCTTCCAGCTTCAAGATGGTATCACCCTCCTTAAACCCCCCAACCTGACCCATCTTAATGGCCTCCATTATATGTTGAATTTATCTGTAAGTCTTTTAAATTAGCTAGATTGATACTAGGATGAGAAAAATATGGTTGGCTAAAAATGACATCCCCAAAAACACTAGACGCAAATTTCATTACATGGTTATCTGAATTTTGTCAATAGGTTTTAGACATAAGTCTTTATCAAAAAAATATTCATAAATCATTTAACAACCACCCCTAAAAGGGGTGGAATAAAAGGTGACCCTAAAAGGGT